>CAYGTM010000241.1:0-4162 GCA_964352795.1 uncultured Phycisphaera sp. | reverse complement strand
GGATGCCGACGGTGAGCTGCCGATCGGCACCGATCGGCGCGAACGCCGGCTGCACCGCGTCACCGATGCGTCCCAGAAAACTGACCTCGGCCGCGCGCTGCGCGTCATCGGTTTCCGCCGGCTTGGGATAGGCCGAGAGCCACCACAGCACGACCGAGATCGCCAGGATGACGGTGCCGGCCTTGCGCACGAACAGCCAGCCGCGCGCGGCGGCGGTCTTGGTGGCGCCAACCAAACTTGGCCACTGGTATCGCGGCAACTCGAGGGCCATGGCTGGGCTCTTGCCCCGCAAGATCGTCCGGCGCGCGACGACGGCGGTGAACAACCCGGCCATCGCGCCCAGCACATAACACCCCGTAAAGGCCACCGCCTGCAATGCCGTGCTGCCCGGAAACAAGATCTGCGTCAGCAGCACGTACACCGGGATGCGGGCCGAGCAGCTCATGAAAGGAATGGCCAAAATCGTGGCCACGCGCTGGCGGAAGTCCGGGATGGCGCGCGCGGACATGATCGCCGGGATGGCGCACGCGTGCCCGCTCAGCAGCGGCACGAAGGCGTGGCCGGGCAGGCCGAAAGGCTTGAGCAATCGGTCGATGACAAAGGCCGCGCGCGCGAGGTAGCCGGTCTGCTCGAGCAAGGCGATCAGGAAGAACAGCAGCACGATCTGCGGCAAAAACACCAGCGTGCCACCAACACCGGCGATGACGCCGTCGGCCAGCAGGTCGCGGATTGCGCCCGCCGGCAATGTGTTGCTGACCACACCGGCGAGCCAGCCGAAGCCGGCCTCGATGGCGTCCATGGGGATCGTCGCCAGGCTGAAGATGGCCCAGAAGAGGCCGGTCATGAGGGCGGCGAAGGTGGCGACGCCCAACACCGGATGGGTGAAGGCGAGGTCGAGGCGGTCGGTGACGGCATCGTGCTTTCGCACGTCGGCGGTGCAGGCCTTGGCGTACACGGCGTCGGCCCACTCGTCGATGTCGTTCGGGCTCAGCGGGCCGGCGGCGACCTGTGCGCGCGCCAGCGCGGGCAGCACGTCGTCCACGCCGCGGCGGGTCTTGCCCGAGGCCAGCACGACCGGGCAGCCCAGCGCCGCCTCGAACTTCTCGGCGTCGATCTTGATGCCCGTGCGCGCGGCGGCGTCGGTCATGGTCACGACCACGATGGTCGGCAACCCCAGCGCGATGACCTCGCCGGCCAGGCGCAGGTTGCGCGGCAGGTTGGTGGCGTCGACGACGATGGCGACGGCGTCGGGCCGGCCGTTCGGGAAGCCCTTGATGGACTGATCGCCCGCCAGGACGCCCTTGGTGATGCGCGATTCGTTGGTGTTGAGGGCGAGGCCGTAGGCACCGGGGAGGTCGGCCAGGACGATCGGTCCGGCGGGGGTCATCACCTGGGCGAGGTGGGCCTCTTGCGTGGTGCCGGGGAAGTTGGCGGTCTTCTGGCGGCGGCCGGCCAGGGCGTTGAAGAGTGTCGATTTGCCGACGTTGGGGTTGCCGACCAGTGCAGCGGTACGCACTGGGGGGGCGGTCACGCTGACGGGGTTGTGTGGACGCGTGACCGTTGGCATCTGGATTAGCCCGGCAGGACGTAGAGGGTGTCGGCCAGGTCGCGGCTGAGGGCGATGCGGCAGCCGCCGGCGTGGCCATCGACGTGGACGATGCAGGGCTGGCCGGCCTTGCAGACGCGGAGCTGGCAGGAGGGGCGCAGGCCCATGGCGGTGAGGTGGGCGGCCGAGTCGTCCTGGAAGTCGCTCGAGTCCAAACGGCCCGTCTGGCCGCGCGTGAGCTGGGTGAGGCGGACGCGGGCGGGGGCCTGGGCTGTGGTCGCGGTCTGGGTCACCGGCGATGGTAGCGGTATTGAGACTGGTTCGCAAGTGAATGCCGGGGTGGTGAGCAGGGGCTTTCGGGGTGCCAGGAGGAGATCCCGGCACGTCGGGAGGAGCTCCCGGGCCGTCGGGAGGAGCTCCCGGGCCGTCGGGAGGAGCTCCCGGAGCGTCGGGAAGAGCTCCCGGGCCGTCGGGAAGAGCTCCCGGCGCGTCGGGAGGAGCTCCCGGCGCGTCGGGAGGAGCTCTCGGGGCGTCGGGAGGAGCTCCCGGCGTGCGGAAAACTTCTCCCGGAGCGTCGGAAACTCTGCTAGGGGGCGCCAGGGCGGTTTCTATATCCGGACGTGCTCCGCGTGAGGGGGACCCGCTAGGTCGGGCCGGATGAGTCGCCAAACCGAACTCCATCCGCACAAAGTGCCAATCATTGCACGCAACGCGAGCGAGGTTTTCGGCTTATGGCAAGGGGTGGGCGGTCCTTTCATGCCCCGGATCAGGAGGCAATCGTGGTTTTTCACATAAGTTCCAGTCGAGCCGGAGCGGTCCCCATGCTGACGATTCTGGGCTTGTCCTGTCGTGCCATGCCCATGGGGCTTGCGATGTTCACGACCCTGGCCTTTGCATGCGTGGTGCATAGCGGGAATGCGCTCGGCCAGGAGCAGCACCAGCCTTCCGAGTCGTCAGCCCAAGCCGCCCCCGCCGACCGGAATCCCGACGTGGCGCTTGCGGTGGCCGCTGCCGAGCAACTGATCGCTGCGGCGCGGCTCGAAACGGATGCGGACGAATCCCGGGCCATCATGCTCAAGGCCCGTGAGCGTCTGGTGCGGGTCATGGTCGATCCACGCCAGGAAGACGTGCGAGCGTGGCAGACGCTTGGGACCATCGCCGCCGCGCTCAAAGATGAGGGCGATGCGGCGCTGGCCTTTGAGGCCATCGGGCGGCTGCAACCGGATTGGCACGAAGACTCGGAATTGCTGCATCTCATGGCGTCGCTGGATTTGATCGGTGCGTCAGATCACCTTGACACGGTCACGAAACAAAGGAAGGTGTTCCTCCTTAACCATATGATCGCTTCGCAAAAAGATGCAGGAACAGTATTCGACCCGGCTAGCACAGACGCCATGTTCAACCTCGGTCTTTGCTACGCGAACGGCCTTGGAGTCGCGAAGAACGAGGCCGAAGGGGTGCGGTGGTACCGAAGCGCCGCAGAACAAGGAGATGCAGGCGCCATGACCAGCCTTGGCTTGATGCTGGCGGAAGGTCGCGGCATAGACAAGAACGAGGCCGAAGCCGTGCGATGGTACCGAAGTGCCGCAGAACAAGGCAATAAAGACGCGATGGCCAACCTAGGTGCGATGCTCGTGATAGGTCGTGGTGGTAAAAAGGACGAGGTGGAAGCTACGGAGTGGTTCCGTAGCGCCGCTGAACAGGGCAATGCAACCGCCATGTTCTGCATGGGGATTTGTAACGAGAAAGGACGTGGAGTCGAGAATGACGAAGCCGAAGCGGTGCGGTGGTACAGAAGTGCCGCCGAACAGGGCCATGTTGACGCCATGTTCAGCCTCGGCTCCGTGCTAGCGGAAGGTCACGGCGGAGAAAAGGACGAGGCCGAAGCGGTGCGGTGGTACGAAAGCGCCGCAGAACAAGGCAATACAGACGCCATGTTCAACTTGAGCATTATGCTCGAAGATGGTCGTGGCGGAGCCAAGAACGAGTCCGCAGCGGTGCAGTGGTACCGGCGCGCCGCTGAACAGGGCCATACAAACGCCATGCTCAACCTAGGTTTCATGTACGCAGACGGCCGTGGAGTTACAAAAGATGAAACAGAGGCGGCTCGGTGGTACCGCAGAGCCGCCGAAGGAGGCAATGAGGCAGGTATGTTCCGTTTCGGCGTAGTTCTGCACTGGGGCATAGGTGTGGACCAGGACGAACGAGAGGCAGTTCAATGGTTTCGCCGGGCTGCTGCTCTGGGCAATGTTGGCGCGATGTATGGACTTGGACTCGAGTTGATGCGCGGCAGGGGCGTTTCCAAGAATGAAGCCGAGGGACTTGAGTGGCTTCGAAAGGCCGCGCGGGCGGGTGACGAGCAAGCTCAAAATTTTCTTCGTCGGAAGGGCAAGACTTGGTGAGGCGATTGGCCGCGTTGAAGCCAGCAGACCAAAGGGGCACGACGCCCCAGTCGTTCAGGTCGGCATGGCCGTGCGGCCGAGCTCATACCATCGCCCATGAGCGATCTGTTTGGGGCCGAGCGGGCAAAGCAGCGGCGGAAGGCCGAGCCGTTGGCGGCGAGGATGCGGCCGCAGTCTATTGACGAGGTTGTGGGGCAGGGGCACATTCTGGGGC
>CAYGTM010000240.1:0-4164 GCA_964352795.1 uncultured Phycisphaera sp. | reverse complement strand
AACTCGGGCTGGACCCCCACCCCGAGCCCGAGTTCCTGCCGCACGATGTTGGGCATCAGCGGCGCCGTCCACGCACGCAGATAGATCAGTTCCAGTTCGATATCCAACTGCACCACATGGTCGGGCCCGTAGTAATAGCCCTGCTCCAGATCACCCCACACGTCCACGGGCAGGATGTCCAGGTCCACCACCGTGATGAGGTTGAAGTTCGCCGCCGCATCGATGACGCGCGGGATGCGGGCCGAATCGACCACCAGCGACAGGCTCACCCGACGAACGTCGTAAAGTTCGTTCAGCCAGTTGGCCTCTCGACCCGAGGGCGACGTGGTAAACCGGCGCTCGAACACCTGCGAAGCCGGGTCGGGGCCCGAATCGAGCGCGTCGTCAAATCGGCCCTGGCTCGAAGTTCGAGTGAGCCGCAATGGCTGGCCCTCGATCCTCAGCACGCGCTTGATGGGCGCCTCGACGATGGGCATCAGCGAACCGCCGCGCGAGTTGGCCTCGCCAAGGAAGCCGATCAGATCCTGCGCCAGCCAGTAGTCGAGTTGCCACAGGAAGCATGTGCCCAGGTTGGGCGTGTTCGCCAGCGCCTGACGGGGGAAGGCCGGTGCCACCTGGAAGGGCGAGCCCTCGGGGAACTGCGCGAGCGAGAGATACAGCGAACTCTCCTGCGCGGGGCGGGCATACAGGCTCACGCGCTGGGCGATGAGTTCCTGCGTCAGCGCCGCCTGTTCCTCGGGCTCGGCCGTGGTTCCGCCCTGGGCCTGCTCGCGCTCGAACAGCCGCGACCGCGTGTCGTTGAGCTGGTCGAGCACGCCTTGCGGGTCGGGCGGCGTGGTCGCGTTGATGCTCGCCAGCAGCTTTTCGTACGCCGACCTGCCATTGCCCGGAATCAGCGTATCTTGCATGCGCAGGCGGAGTAACTGGGCCTCGGAATCGTCCTGGGGTTCCTTGGGAAACAACCCCTCCACCAGCACGCCGCGATCCTTGCGATTGAACGCGATGATCGCCGCGGTGGCCTCGGTCAGACGCGCGTTCTGCGACAGCTGCTGCTGGCGAAAGAACTCGGTCATGGCGGGGTGCGGCATCCCGCTCTCCCGTACGGACTCCATGCCCGAAACCGCCGCGGGCAACTCGTACGTCACCTTCAACCCGTCCAGCCGGGTCAGCAGCCCCTTGGCCGCGATCTCTTGGCGTTGCTTCAGGCCCGTGTTGAGCTTGTTGCTCATCACCCAAGCCGTGGGCAGGGCCACGAGGATCACCACGATGCTCACGATCAACGGCCAACGCTTCTTGACGAACGCCATTGCTTTTTTCATCGCTCGCCACCTTCCGCCTCGTCGGCCAGTTCCAGAATCCAGGTCATCTCGAAGTACGACCGCGTCACGCCGACCGCGATGGCCTCGTCCGGACGCGGGATCGGATAGTTATTCACCAACTCCATCAACCCGGCCGGAGCGCTCGGGCCGCCCCCGCCGAACTCACGGCCGGTGGGCAACGGCGGGCCACCGACCGGCTCGCCGGTGATGACCGTAGTGGACCGACCGGGCCGACCGGGAGCGGTTTGGGGCGCGCCGGGACGCCCCGGAGCTACGCCGGGACGGCCGGTCGGACGCCCAGCGTCAGCCGTCCGATCACCCGGGGGCATGACATCACCCCCGCCCGGCGAAACGGCCGAGGCCGTCGAATCAAACTTCTGCGTGATGCTCCACGTCGTGCCGGGCAGCACCAGCGTGTAGGGCACGCCCTCGCGCACCTGGTTGCTCCGCAGCCACTTATCGAGCGAGTTCACGATGAAGTCGCGCTCGTTGGGGTGCTCGGTCCAGCCCATGAGCTTCACCGTGATCTGCGGCTTCGCCGGGCCGGCCTCGCCGCCACCCGACCGACCACTGTCGTTCCCTTCGGCGTTCGGGTCGGCCGGGCCGGCGTACTCGGTCGTCACGCGCTGGATGCGGACCGCCGGCGATTCGAGCGTCACGCCCGAGTCGCCCGCAGCCACCGCGTCAGCCCGCTCGATCATCTGGCTCAGATCGTCCACAAGGTGCGCATACACATCACGGCCATCGGCCAGATTGACGAGGTTGGTCAGCGTGCGATCGATCGGCTGCGTCCCCGTCACGCCCGAAGCGTCGTTCTTGAGCCCCTCACCCGCTCTGAGCACATCCTGGATCACCCCGGGCTGCGGCTCTGCGTCGACGGCGGCCTGGTCCAAGAACGGCCGCAAGAACATCGCGCCACCAGCAATCAGCCCGAGCAGGGCGGCACCGGCGAACCACGGTGTCTTGCGACGCCAGACAGCCTCGCGCACCACGGCGGCGGGCATCAGGTTGGCCTCGAGCGTCGAGAACTCCATGCCCTGCAACGCCAGCCCGTACGCCGTCATCAACTGTCCGGCGCTCTGGCCCAGCGTCGCCGCATCCGCGCCGTCGAACGTCGCCCGCTTGAACTCCTCGACCGTATAGACCGTCAACTGCACCTGCTGCTGGAGCGCCTTGCGGATGCCCTGGAGCTCGAACGTCGAACCCAGCCCGATCACCCGCTGCAAGTCCGAATCGCTGTGCAACGATTGGTAGTACCCGATCGAACGCTGGATTTCCTGGCCCAGGTCGCTGAAGATCGGCCGCAGCGCCTGCAACACATGCCGAGCGCTCTTGCTCTTGTGCAACTCGCGCTTGATCTTCTCGGCCTTGGCATAACTCACGCTGAACTTGTCGACGATCTCCTGCGTGAAGTTGTGCCCGCCAAGGGGGAACGTCCGCACCCACACGCGCCCCGCCTCGGCGATGATCAGATCGGTCGATGTCGTGCCCACGTCCACGATCACCGTGCCGGGCGTGTGTTCGTCGAACACCAGGTCGTACGCCAGCGCGTTGTACGCGGCAATGGGGCTCAGCGTCACGATGTCCGGGACGATGCCGAAGTCGTCGTACAACTGCAACTGCTGGCGGATGCGCTCCTTGGTCGCCGCGAAGATGCCCACCTCGACATCGGGCGAGTCGGGCGAACGGAACGTCTGGAAGTCCCACTCCACCTCGTCCAGCGAGAAGGGAATCTGCTGCTCCGCCTCGAACCGCACGATCTTGGGGATCTGCTTGGGCTCCACCGGCGGCAGCTTGGCGAAGCGCGCAAAGGCCGCGTGACCCGGCACGCTCACCGCCACGCGCGTCTTGCTCAGGTCATACTGATTGACAAAAGCGCCCAGAGCCAGCCGGGTCGCGTCGTCCTGGTTGAGATCGGGCGTGGACAGCACCCGCTTGTGGGGCATGACCACGAACTCGGCCACGCGCACGCCCTCGCCGTCCAGCACCAGCTTGACGGCCTTGATGCCGCCCGCGCCGACCTCGATGCCCCAGCACGCGTTGGATGTCGCCATGGTTGAAGCCTTCCTTACTAAGAACCCTTCCGAGCCACCACCGGCCCGGCTGCCACCACACGACCCTTGCCCATCACGCGGCGAAGGGGCCGATCGTACTCACCGGCGGGCTCGAAAGGCCGAATGGCCATATGCCCTCCGAGACATGCATACGCCCCCTCCATACGAGCCGGGCGGGTGGCAGTTGCCCAAAGCCGCCGGCCCGTTACAGCCTGGTGACACACGCGCCATCCGTGGAAATGTCCCGGTGTGTCCTTACTCGTCCGCCGACTCGATCAGGCCGGCGATCATCGAGACCAGCATGTGCCCGTTCTGGTCGATAGCGCCCTGATAGTGCAGCACGCGAGCCGCGCTGGGCCCGACGATGCCCATGCCCGCCACGATCGGCCCGGTCGAGGACCAACGCGTGGGGTTCTGCTGCCAGGCCATCGAGGCGACCATCTCCTCGGGCTTGCCCTGGGCCAGCAGCTCGAGCATGTCGCGGTCGTGCTGGACAACTTTGTTCCGGGCCTGTTGGGATTCCTGCGTGTCGCCCAGCAACTGCACCTGCTCGCCGAACATCGGCGCCCCATGGCTCCGGTCGCAGCTCGTGCCCAGCAGCGGGGTGCCTCCAAGTTCGGCCAGGGATTCACGCACGGCATCAATAAACGGCTGGATCGCCACGCCGTTGCCGTCGTAGCTCTCGCCGTTGTTGGCCGCCGCGTCATGCACGAGGGCGGCGAACACCTTGGGGTAGTTCCCATTATCGTCGGTGCCGAAGCCGTGCTGGATCCAGGGGATCTGGAGCTCGA
>CAYGTM010000239.1:0-4169 GCA_964352795.1 uncultured Phycisphaera sp. | reverse complement strand
GGGTGGTTCTTGTGCGTGGCCAGGACTGATTATTTTTTCGTTACTTGGGCTGTTTCGGGCTCGAATCGTCAGCATGGCGCTGCCTCAGCCGTCTCAGAAACTGTGCCCGCTGCTCATCGGACATCGACTCGACCCGCTCGAGCACGCGTCGCCGGGCATCCTCGGGAAGCCTTGACAACTGGGCTCGTAACTCCGTCCGACCGCCGTCGGCATCCGTGCCACGGGGCTCGTCACCGCGATCCGACCGCCGCGGCCGCTCGCCGTCCATGGCGTCGAAGCGGGCACCAATCTCGCGGCGGTAGCGATCACGCCTCCGGTCGGTTTGCTCATCGGCTGCGTCTGCCCGCCATGCCTCGATGGCCTCGGCCACATGGGCTTGCTGGGCGGCGCTCAGTTCGGCCCACACGCGGGTCTGCACGGCTGCCACCGCCCGGGCCGTCCGCTCGCGGGTTGCACGATCCTCGGGGCGTGGCTTCTCTTCGCGTTCGCTTCGCGGCTCGGGGCTGTTTGACTTCGGGCGATCCCGTCCTGGGCGACGATCGGGCTCACCCATCTGGCGATCCCCGGGCTTGCCCTCGCGGCCGGGCTGCGGCCTTGCCCGTTCTCCACGTCCTTGGCGTATGTCCTTCTCGAAGTCCCGCACATGGGCGGTGATCCGCTCGCGCTGCTCGGGCGACAAGCGGATTTCCTGGGGCGCATCCTGAGCCATCAGATCACCGATCGCCCGACGGAATACCTGGGGGGGCACCGTCTGGCCACCCATCCGAGACCCGAGGCCCGTCTGGGCTGAAAAACCCGACTCCACCCCAGGCACACGCTGCTCGCGGACCTTGGGGCCGGCCAGCATGGGCCGCTCTGGGCGGGCCTCGCGTTCCGGCCGCTTGTCGTCCTGCGCGATCGCCGTGGTCGCCATCGCCGCCAGGCCCACCAGGGCGAGGAGCGCGATGGGAGCGATGCGTGTCCAACTGGTCATGCTTGGTGCCTCCTGGAGGGACCACTTAGTACGATCAAGAGGGACCGTTTTCAAGTGGGCCGCGATCTTTGTGTCCCCGCCGGTCGCGTGCCGGCAACACCCGCACAACGCACCACGAGGGCGATCCATTGCACGCTCGGTCATACCATTGAAGGATCGTCCATCGCTCGCGTTCGCGCCATAAAACTCCGAGGATTCATGCCCATCTCCGAAGAACAGGTCCGTCGCTGGTTATCCGCCGTCACCCCCGTGGGCGAGCACGCCGACCTGGTGTCGGCCCGCCGGCTCGAGTGGGTGTCGCTGCTCGAGGATGCCGTGGCCATCAAACTGCATTTGCCCGACATCGCAACCGATGCGCGCGCGATGGAGGCGGTCGCCGGCGCGTGCCTCGAAGCCGTCAGACAAGGCGCGGTGCGCGCGGGGGAACGCGTGCGCGCGATGCGCGTCCAGTTCGTCGATCACGATGGCGGCGTCATCCGCGAGAGCGCATTCGAGGCATCGCCCAAGGGCGCGCTCAGGCCCGCGGGCAAATCTCCCGTCACCACGTCACCCAAGCCTCAGCCCGAGCCAGAGAAGCCATCAACGCTCGCCGGTGTCGGCCACGCCATCGCGGTGGGGGCCGGCAAGGGCGGCGTGGGCAAAAGCACCGTGGCGGTGAACATCGCCGTCGGGCTGGCACGGCGGGGCAACGCCGTGGGCTTGCTCGACGGGGATATCTACGGCCCGAGCCTCCCGACGCTCATGGGCCTTGGCGCGATGGAGGCCAATGTTCACGAAGGTCGCTTCCAGCCGTTCCTGACGCACGGCGTGAAGTCGATGACGGTGGGCAAACTGGTCGAGGCCGACAAGCCGCTCATCTGGCGTGGGCCGATGGCCCACGGCGCGTTCAAGCAACTCACCGAGAAGACCGACTGGGGCGAGCTCGACCACCTGGTGATCGACCTGCCCCCTGGCACGGGCGACGTGCCGCTGACGATGGCCCAGAACCTGACCCTCACGGGGGCGGTGATCGTGTGTACGCCCCAGCGTGTCGCGCAAGATGACGCCGTGCGGGCCGTCAAGATGTTCGAGCAACTTGGCGTGGACATCCTGGGCGTGGTCGAGAACATGAGCGTGTTCGTAGCGCCCGATGGAACCGAGTTCGACATCTTCGGCCGGGGTGGTGCCCAGCAGATGGCCCAGCGTTTGGGATTGCCGTTCCTGGGAGCGCTGCCGATCACCATGGACTTGCGCGCCAACAGCGACGGCGGCGACCCCAGCGCCAACTACGAGGGCGACAGCCCGCCCCAGAAGCGGCTGCGCAAGGCGCTCGAAGAGGTGCTGAACACTCTGGAGAACCAACTCGCGTTGGCCTCGGTGAGGCAGGCCAAGGCTTCTCCGACGCTGACGATCCGGTAGGGCCGCACCTGTAAGGAAGTTGGGTTGTGAAATGACAAGCCCCCGCGACGGATCGCGGGGGCTTGAGTTCTGTCGAGTCGGAGTCGATGGGGCTGGATTAGAAGGTGCAGCCGGCGTCGAACTCGTTGGAGAAGACCAGGAAGTCGAAGATGGTCAGGGTCATGTCGCCGTCGAAGTCGGCACCCAGGTCGCCCGCATCGAAGAGGTTGGAGAAGAGGAGGAAGTCGAAAATGGTCAGGGCCATGTCGCCGTCGAGGTCGACGCGGCAGGTGCTGCCACCGCCCACGTCACCCTCGGCAAGGATAATCCAGTGGCTGTCGGGGAATGCGCCAAGCGTACCGACGGCGGCGGGGTCAAAGAGCCCGCAGGCGGCCGAGGCCAGGAAGCTCGGCTCGTTCTCGCCGAAGCCGTTGCCGCCGATGAAGAACGCATCGCCCAGGTCGCCGCCGACACCGTAGTCGGGAAGCGAGATCTCGACCATGAGGGCCGAACCGGCGGCGATGGAGCCGTCGATGTCGACGATGATGACCTCGAGATCGGTGGGGTCGAGGACCAGATCGACGCTGCCGACCAGCATGCCGCCCAGGATGGGGTCGCTACCGGCGGGAATCTGATACAGATTGACGGTCACGTCACCGATGATCGTGCCCGAGGGCAGACGCAGGGTTTCGACGCCGAACTCGACGGTGCTGACCGTGAAGCCTTCGGTGACACCGAAGTCGGTCAGGGTGAACGACCGCGAGAACTGGTTGTCGGCGGTCGTCTGCAGAGCACCGGTGCCCGCAGCGCAGGCCACGCCAGCGCCGGCGGTCACGAGGAACTCCTCAAGGCTGTGAGAAAGGCGAATCTGGGCGCTGGCGGCGGTGGCCAGACCAGCAACGGCGATCGAGGCGAGAGCAAACTTCTTCTGCATGGTATTCCTCCCCGGGGATAACACTTACACGTTCCTGACAGGGTAGAGGCGCGGTGCCTCACTGTAATACGCCCGCCGAATGCGAACGATTGCTCTAATGTACCCCAAAATCAGTGAGAATGAAAGCGATTCTCGAGAGTTTCCTAAAAAAATCAGGCCCTATAACCACAGGGTAGGCTAAAATTTGGTGAACCAGGTGGTTATCGCCCTCGGGAAGACCATGACGAAGCGATTGCCGTCATGGCAATGCGGGCTGAAAGTTGATAAAAGGCTGCTGATAAAGGAGATCACGGCGGCCATCAGCAGCCCGCGTCGAACTCGTTCTGGAAGGCCAGGAAGTCGAAGATCGTCAGGCTCCCATCGCCGTCGAAGTCGGCGGCCGGGTCGCCCGCGTCGAAGCGGTTCTGGTAGGCCAGGAAGTCGAAGATGGTGAGCGAGCCATCGCCGTCGAGGTCGGCCCGGCAGCCGGTGCCGCCGTCCCCTTCGACGGTCACGAACAGTTTCGGTCCCTCTCGGCCCCTGAAGGGTGCCTGGCCGCGATAGGTGGCCGTGACGTTGGGATCCGAGTCATCGACGAGGACCAGGGTGAGGAGATCCTCAGTTTCGATGTCGGCCTTAAGGGCGTCGATCAGGTTGAGGGCCTCGCTGCGGCCGCCGGGGCCGCCGTCCTGATCGAAGCGGTCGATGGTGCCGGAACTGACCTCGAAGAAGATGAACTCCAGGATCGGATTGGGGTCGCCCAGCGCCAGGGTGGGCGTGCCCATGTCGAAGAACGGGAAGAACAGGTCGCTCAGGGCCGTCTTGATGTCTGCGGTGTCGTCGGTTGAGTAGTACGCGGCCACGAAGCCCTCACTGGAAAAATCGGCGTTATCCTGGGTCAGTTCG
>CAYGTM010000238.1:0-4190 GCA_964352795.1 uncultured Phycisphaera sp. | reverse complement strand
GTACGAGAACGTGGGCTCGGCTTTGCTCGCGGAGAGCGCGGAGCGGGCCGAGGATCGACTCGGCCACGCGGTCGGCCTCGTCCGCGAGCGACGCCTCGTCGAGCATGGCCGACCCTGACCACAACACAGGCGAGACATCCCGCGTTTGCACCGCTAGCACGATCGCATCGGGTTGGGGTTGCTGATACACCGCGGAGGTTGGGGACAGTACCTCCTGCGTCCATGCGTTGAACTCACCGAACCGGACTCGGAGGTTCAGGCCGTACTCCGCCGCGCACGCCCGGGCAAGGGATGCCACCGGCTCGAGCGTGAAACTCCGCAGCACCAGCAAGTCGCACGCCGGGGCCGAAAGAGCGGGCGCGAGTTTGTCGAATCGGCCAGCAACCCATGCGGCGCTCGTCGGCGTCGCTCGCCAATGGGCCGCAAGCATTCTGGAGGCCTTGCGAGCGCTGGAGGCGCGCGAAGCCTCACCATCGGCATCTGCCAGAGCAGCATCGATGGCTTCATCAATGGCCTGGCGCGATGCCGGATTGATCTGACCGCGTACCTCCTGACCCAAAGCCTGCCTCCCAAATACCAAACACAACGCGATCAAAGGACGGATGCACCTGATAAAACTATATCCCAGAGCGCGAGGCACTCCTCAATCCACGCCCAACCTACGGCTTAGGCACGATGAAAGATCGGCCAGATTCAAGCCGGAGTTTGGGCCGACCGGACTCCGATCGGCGTGGTCCGCAGGGTAGGGTGCCGTCGGCGGATGGCACCCTCCACGGCATCACCGAACTCTCCGAGCAGGCGTGCCTGGGTGTATCTCGAATCGATGTAGGACCGGGCTCTTTGCCCCATTTCCTGAAGCTGCCCAGGCGGGAGGGCCGCGACGGCTTCGATCCGTTGGGCGCACGCTTCACCATCACCGTGGGCCACCTGCCATCCCACGTCCTGCCCGTCGAGCAGGTCGGTCACATGGCTAGGTCGCGGGCCAACGAACAGGATGGGGCGCCCCACCGCCATCGCCCCGTACACCTTACATGGGTGGACGCAGCCAACGGCCGCATCGACAATCGTCACCACATGCAAGTCGGCCGCCGAGAGCGAGTATCGCAACCGGTCGAATGGCTGATAGGGCAGATCGATGATGTTCTTCGGCCTGTGTTGCTCAAGGATACGGCGGACGTCGGCCTTGCCCGCCCCACCGCCAATGAACATGAACACCAGATCGTCACGGTGCTGGAGCCGCAAAGCAGCATCGAGCACCGTCGTGACCGGCGTCGTCATGCCGTGGTTGCCTGAGTACATCACCACGAACTTGCCTTGCAAGCCATGCTGCTGTCGGAAGTCATTGTCCGAGTGCTCGACAGGCTCCACATGGTCTTCGTGCGGCCAAGGCGGCATGATGGCCATGCGATCGCCGACATTGACCTTCCGGTTGACGCGCTCGGCCATGAAACGGTCGAGCGCAACCACGCCGTCGCTACGGCGGAGCGTGATGCGATTGCCGGCATCGAAAATGATCGCGGCGGGATGCTTCTCGCCGATAGCGCCGGTCTGGATGAGCTGGTCGGGATTCAGGTCCATCACCCAGAAGAACAACGCAGCGCGTTTCAGCTTCGCAAGCAACACGCCGAACGCCCCGGTAAACGGCGGGCTTGTGCTGACGAGCACGCCCTTGGCTCGATTCACGCAAAGCCCGATAGCCACGGCCTGGATCAGGAACAGCACGCCCGCGAGAACACGGATCGGCAGCGCCTTCTTGCCAAAACTCGACAGGCCCAGCCGGCGTACTTCGACACCGTCGAGCATCTCGCGCTTGGGATAGCGCACCGACGCGTCCTCGTAGCCGTTGGCCGATGTGAGCACGACGACCCGCCAGCCCCGGCGAGCGAGTTCGGCAGCCGCATCGTGCATGTGCTGGCCCACGCTGGCGGGGTCGGGCACATAGACCTGGCTGATGACCAGGATGACGGGTTGTGCGTGCGCTTCAGGCCTTGGCATACCTGATCGTTTCATCGGTCATCGGACCACTTGTATCCAGGAGCGGCCGATGCCATGTGACCGATCACTTGACCTTCTTGAGTTCCTGGATGACGTAGGCGAGCGTCTTCTTGTCGTCGCCATCGGGTAGGGTGCTCATCATGTTCTCGAGTTGGGGTAATGTGGCGTTGACGGCTTGCGTGCCGCCGGCCTTCATCTGCTCGACCATTTGCTTGGCCCGCTCGCGGTAGGCCTCGGGCAGGTCATCGAGCGAAATCTCGGTGCCGCCGGCGTTCTCGGCGTCGTCTTCCTCGGGCTTGTCGGCGTTGGCCGCCAGTTCTTTGACTTGCTCGGGCAACGCGAACGCGTCGGCATCCACCTTGTTCACCACGAGGGTGGTCACGATCATGTCGACCGAGCCGCCGGGCATGGCCGGGGATTCGATCTTCATGGTGTGGAAGAACTCCACGCCCTCGACCGGCTTCCAGTCGCTCAGGGTGATCGTGGTGGTTTGCTCGCCCATGGGCGATTGTTCGGTCTGCCTCATGCCGATGGGGCGGCCGTCGCTCGCGTCGAAGAACATGAATCCGTGGCCCTCGGTTTCCTTGGGCTCGAAGCGGAGCTTGTAGCACATGCGGCCCTTGAACTCTTCGCGGCCCACCACCTCCATGGTGTCCATGTTCTTGCCAATCTCTTTGGGATCCAGCATGTTCATGTGCATCGAGGCCTGCCCATCGAGTTGCTCGGCTTGGGCGTCATCGATGATGATGTAGCGGTCGCCCGGCATCATCATCCAGGCGGTCTCGCCGTCGGTGCCCATCTCGGAGTCGCCGAAGGGGCTCTTGGTCGAGGTCAGCCGTCCGCCGTCGCGCGCCCACTTCGCGTCCATGGTGATGGTCGAGCCCATCACGGTCATGGTCATGATCGTGTGCAATGTCTTAACCTTGTCGAGCGCTTCGCGTCCGCCGATGGACTTGACGGCCATCTCGCCGAGCTTCTCGACGCTGGGCAGGCCGTCCTGCGTTTCCTGCTGGTTGCCCTGCATGGTGGGCTTGGTGTCTTGCGGGGTGGTGCCATTCTGGGCCAGAGCCGGCGCGGCGGCGATGGTCAGCATCAGGCCGGAAATCACGATCGTGTTCTTGGACATAGCTCGGTTGCTCCCTCATTGTGGCCACATTCCCAATCGGGAACGGCCATGATTCACATGATTCACCAGGGCCCACAGCCACCCCGACTACCGGGCAGCGGCGTGCCCTTGCTTGCCCACATGGGCACCCTTGGGCGCGGCCTCGCGCTGGGGCACCTTGCCGTGGTACTTCTTCATGTGCTCGTCGTAGATCCACTTGTACGTCCGCTCCATGCCGTCTCGCAGGCGGATGGAGGGCGACCAGCCGATCTCGCGCTCGATCATGTCGTTATCGCTGTTGCGCCCGTTCACACCCTTGGGCGCGTCGAGGTTGTACTTGCGATCGAGCTTGATGCCGGCGATATCTTCCACGATGTCGACCAGGCCGTTGATGGTCACCAACTCGTTGCTGCCCAGGTTCAACGGCTCGATGCACTCCGAGTTGAGGATGCGTTGGCTGCCCTGCACGCAGTCGTCGATGTACATGAACGAGCGGGTCTGCTTGCCGTCGCCCCAGATTTCGATCGTGTGGTCGCCGGTGAGTTTGGCCTCGATCACCTTGCGGCACATTGCGGCGGGAGCCTTCTCGCGGCCGCCTTCCCAGGTGCCGAAGGGGCCGTACACGTTGTGATAGCGGGCCATGCGTGTATACATGCCATAATCCTCGCGGAAGTGGCGGCACATGCGCTCGCTGAAGAGCTTCTCCCAGCCATAGCCGTCTTCGGGCAGCGCGGGGTAGGCGTCCTCTTCCTTCAACGCGACGACGTCCTCGTCGACCTGCTTGTCGCCGTTATAGACGCAAGCCGACGAGCTGTAGAAAAACTTTTTGACGCCCGCGTCGCGCGCGGCCATGAGCATGTGGGTATTGATAAGCACGCTGAGCATGCACTCGGCCTTGTGCGTCTCGATGAAGCCCATGCCGCCCATGTCGGCGGCCAGTTGGTACACCTGGTCGGCCCCCTGGCACGCCTGCCGGCAGGCGTCGATGCCGTTGAGGTCGGCCACGAGGTTCTCGGCGTCGTTGTGGACCTGGTACCACTCATCGAGGGGCTTGCGATCCACCGAGCGGACGCGAAAACCCTGTCGCATC
>CAYGTM010000237.1:0-4192 GCA_964352795.1 uncultured Phycisphaera sp. | reverse complement strand
GTTGACCATCGAGGACGCCCAGAAGCTCAAGGACGCCCAGACCGCCAAGGGCTCCAAGAAGGCCGGCTGATCCAAGGCGGGCTGAGACGACCACCCTTCACCGATGGCACGGAGCGCTCCCGCGGGGGACGCTCCGTTTTTTATTGGTGGGCCGTTTGATTGGGCAGTGAGTTGGGCCCGTGAGTTGGGGTAGTGTGTTGGGGCAGTGTGTCGGGGCAGTTCTGGAACGCCTTCGGTAACGGTCCAAGATGCATCGGCACACGCGGGAGCACTCCGACCCGGGCCACCGCGTCTCGGGAGGCACGATCCAAGCACGATGGCCGGAGCGCGGGCGATGCTTCTGGAGTGCAAAGGAACGGTCGATGGCGTGTCGGCGGACGAAAGGAGGTTCGCCTCAGTCGTCTTCCCCATGCGGGGCGTACGCCGCGATGACCTCGGCTTGCACGTTCGGCGGTGTGCGTTCGTCGTGGCTGTAGTCCATGACGTAGCTTCCGGCGCCGTGGGTCATGCTCTTGAGTTCGTTGGCGTAGTTCAGCAAGGCGCCCAGGGGGGCGACGGCCCGCACCATGCAGTTCTCGCCGTCCACCATCGAGTCTTGCACGCGGCCGCGCCGGGTCGAGAGGTCGCCCGTGATGTCGCCCATGTATTGCGAGGGCGCATTGACCTCGACCTCGACGAAGGGTTCGAGCAGGGCGGGCTTGGCCTTGCGGCAGGCGTCGATGAAGGCGCGTTTGCCGGCCTTGAGGAAGGCGACTTCCTTGGAATCCACCGCGTGGTACTTGCCGTCGTAGACCTCGACCTTGACGCCCGCCATCGGGTAGCCGGCGATGGCACCCTCGGTGAGGGCCTGGCGGACGCCCTTTTCGATGGCGGGCATGAACTGGCGAGGGATCGAGCCGCCCACGGTGGCGTTGACGAACAGGAAGTGCTCGCCGTTGGCGTGGGCGGTTTCCTCGTCCTGGCCGTTCAGTGGCGCGACACGGAGGTAGACCTCGCCGAACTCACCCGAGCCGCCCGACTGCTTCTTGTGGCGGTGGTGTCCCTCGGCGTTGGCGGTGACGGTTTCCTTGTAGGCGATCTTGGGCTGGTGGGTGTTGATCTCGATGCCGTACTGGCTCTTCATGCGTTCGAGCATGACGCGAAGATGCATCTCGCCCAGCCCGCGCAGCACGGTTTCCTTGGTGGCGGCGACGCGGTCCATGACGAAGCACGGATCCTCGGCTTGCAGTTTGGCGACGGCGGGACCAAACTTCGATTCGTCCTTGTGGTTGGCCAGTTCGACCGCGACGCCGTACATGGGCTTGGGCAGTGCCAGGGGCCGTAAGCGCAGGTGCTCGTTGGCATGGGCGTGGACGACGGTGTTGAAGGCCACGTCGTCGATCTTGCTGACGGCGACGATCTCGCCCGGGCCGGCCTCGGTCACGTCGGTATGGTCCTTGCCCTGGAGGCGGAACAGGGTGTTGATGCGCACGGGCTTGCGGCCGTCGCCGAAGTAGGCCTCGTCCTTGACGCGCAGCGTGCCCTGGTGGATCTTCATGATGCCGAGTTTGCCGACGAAAGGATCGCTGGCGACCTTGAACACATGGGCCAGCAGCGGGGCGGCAGGGTCGGGCTTGGGCTCGAAGGCCTCGATGACCTTGCCGTCGTCATCGAGCTTCTCGAAGGTGCGCGGGTTGGTTTCCAGCGGGCTTGGGCACTGGCTCTCGATAAAGTCGAGCAAGGCTTCGGCGCCCGCGCCCGTCTTGGCGCTCGTGAAGCAGATGGGCACGAGGTGGGCCTCGCGCAGCGCGCGCTCGAAGGCGTCGTGGACGGCTTGGCGGTCGAGGGAAGCCGCGCCGCCTTCGAGGTACTTGGCCATCAGGCTGTCCTCGACTTCGACCACCTGTTCGACGATGCTGGTGTGGGCGCTGTCAACATCGCTGAAGGCGGTGTCACCGCTGGTGTTCTCACCGAGCACGTCGACGACGCCGTCGAGCGCGGCATTGGGCAGGTTCACGGGCACGCACACGTTGCCGAAGGTGTCGCGAAGCTTGGCGACCAGGGCTTCCAGATCGGCCTGCGAGTCGTCGATGCTGTTGACGATGATCATGCGCGGGATGTTGCGCTGCTGGGCGGTACTCATGATGCGGCGGGTGTTGGTCTCGATGCCCTTGGCGGCGTCGACCACCACCGCGACAAGGCCCGCCGCGGGCAAGCCGGCGATGGCCTGGCCAAAGAAGTCGCTCAGGCCGGGCGTGTCGATCAGCGTGACCAGAGTGCCGTTGCGCTCGTAATGCGCGAGGCTGCTGGCCAGGCTGTGGCCGTGCTTGCGGGCTTCTTCGGTCCAATCGGTGACGGTGTTGGCGTCCTCGATCGAGCCCATGCGGCTGGTGGCGCCGGCGGCGTGCAGCAGCCGCTCGACGAGCAGGGTCTTGCCCGCGCCGGCGTGGCCGGCCAGCAGGATGTTGCGGATGGTCGAAGGGTTGCGTACGGCCATTGGGCACCTCCTTCAGGATGTGGGGTGGCCCGGCATGGGGTCATGGGTCAACTGCCCGGCCCCGGCCCACGAGCGGCCACGTCCCATCATACAGGCCGCGGCCCCGCCCCGTTATCGTTTCGTGAAGGGCCGCGAGACTGGGGCATCTGGTCGGCCTGTAACGGCACATCTCCAAAGACGTACACATGGGGGGGACCCAGAGCGGGTTCCTTTTTCCCGTGGTGGTATGCTGCGTGTGACAACCCCCTGAAATGGGGTGTGTGTTTTGCTTTCATACTTGAGACCATTTCCGGGCCCACCGAACGGATAATGTTAGGAGTTTGATATGATCCGAACCCTGCCCACTGCCATGATCCTTGCCGCGTCATGTGGCTTGCTTGCCTCGCCGGCCCAGGCCGACGAGACGGTGCCGATGGCCGACGTGCTCATCGAGTTTGCCTCGAATCCGACTCCGGCGGACGTGGCGCTGGTCGAATCGCTGGGCGGCGTGGTGCATCAGGTGTGGACCGTGGCTCCGGGGTTGCACGCGAGTCTGCCGTTTGGGGCCGATCTTGACCTGTACGCGCGGAGCAGCCGGGTGGTGGGCGTCGAACTCAACGGGCGCGGCGAGTGGGCCGACGAGTACGGCACGGTCTGGGGCGTGATGCGCATCGGTGGCGAGGCCACGCATGTGGGCGGCCAGCGGGGCACTGGCGTGGCGGTGGGAGTGATGGATTCGGGCCTGCGCGCCACGCACGAGGACATCGCCGACAACTTCGTGTTCGGGTACGACTTCGATCGGATGAGCACGGATTTCAGTGATCCGTTCAGCCATGGCACGCATGTGAGCGGTACGGTGGCCGCTGTGGCGAACGGCGAAGACATCATCGGCGTGGCACCCGAGGCCGATCTCTACATGCTGAAGGTCGGCACGTTTTCCCCGTCGTCCTCGGGTGCCATCGGCGCACTCCAGTGGGCGCTCGACAACGGCATCCAGGTGACCAACAGCAGCTTCACGCTGGGCAGTTCGTCTCTCGTCGAGCAGGCCTACCAGAACACATGGGACGCGGGCATCATCCACTTCGCCGCATCGGGCAATGGTGGTGGTGCGTCCATCGGCGTGCCCGCCAGCTACGACAGCGTGATCGCGGTGGGGGCTATCGACGATCGGGATCGTCGCGCGAGCTTCTCGCAAGGCGGCTCCGTGCTCGAACTGGTGGGGCCTGGCGTGAACGTGTTCTCGAGCACGTCGAACTCGGACACCAGCTATGACTTCTTCGATGGCACCTCGATGGCCACCCCGCACGCGGCGGGCGTGGCGGCCCTCATCATCGGCGCGGGCATCGAGGACGCCAATGGGAACGGCCGCATCAACGACGAGGTCCGCCAGCGGATGATCGATACGGCTATCGACCTGGGCACCCCCGGCCGCGACAACGACTTCGGGCATGGCCTGGTGAATGCCCAGGGCGCGTTGGGGCTCGAACCCACCTGCGTGGCCGACTTCGACGGTGACGGCGAGCTCACGATCTTCGATTTCCTCGCCTTCCAGACGGCCTTTGACACCGGGAATGCCTCGGCCGACCTCAACGGCGATGGAAGTCTGGACATCTTCGACTTCCTCGAGTTCCAGAACCTGTTCGCTGCGGGCTGCTGAGCGCGGCGCGGCGTCGCTAGCATCGTTCACGATGAGCGACACCCCCAGCCAACCAGCCCCCGCCAAGGGCGTCTACACAC
>CAYGTM010000236.1:0-4200 GCA_964352795.1 uncultured Phycisphaera sp. | reverse complement strand
GCTTAGAGCAGGGCCTCGCGCGACCGCGTGGGCGCGGGCGGCAGATCATCGGCCTTGGCGGGCGCGACCCACTCGATGGTGATCTTGTCCTGCATGATCTCGTCGATCACCACTTCGAGGTCGCTGCGGCCCTTGCGGTCCACCAGCGGCCGTGAGCCGTCCAGCAACTCGACGAGGCGGCGCTGGATGAGCACGGTCAGCTTGAAACGTCCGCCGACCTTGTTGGCGATCTCGTTGCTCTTGAGGGCTTCGATCATGGCTGGAGGGGACTCCCGTTGACGCACGAGCAGCACGCACCCGTTTCGCCGGGCGGTGCTGGATGTCGATGGCGATGATCTCGATAGTAGGCCCATCGCCCCATGTCCGGGGCTACCATCGGCCCCGTGACCCAAGAGGCCCGATGACCCAGAGCGAGGAGGGCAAGGGGTGTCGACCAGCGTGGCTGAAGTAAAGAAAGGCGACCGTGTCCGCCTGGCGACACGGCCCGAGTGGGGCCACGGCGAGGTGCTATCGGTGATCTCCACGATCATCGATAGCGAGCCCACCCGCAAGGTCCGCATCCGCTTCGCCCGCGCGGGCGTGCGTGAGGTCATCGATTCCCCGGCCTTGGCGGCCACCGATGGCGGCCCGGTGAACCTCCAGCCCGCCGCCCTGATCGCCAGCATGGTCGCCATGCCCCATTCGCTGCTCGACGCTCTGCGCCCCCTGCCCGACCGATTCAAGGAAACCGGGGCCATGTTCCGGTTCAACGGCCGCGGCGGCTCGCTGATCGACTGGGCGGCCATGCAAACGGGGCTGGTCGATCCGTTATCGGAACTGCCGCGACATGAGATCGAAAACGCCTTTGCCCAGTTTCGCCGAGCCCTGGAAGACCACCTGCTGAATCTGGGTCGCACGCTGAAGCGTGAGAACGAGGCCGAGTTCCGCCGGATCGCGTTGTCCATGCCCGACGATGCCCAGGACGTGTTGCGCGGACGCAACGCCCGGCGTTGACGCGGCACCACAGGCCCGACAGGTGGCCGTGAGGCCCCGAATCGCCCAGCCGTCACAGATAGACCGAGAACCGCCCTGAGCGAACGCCAGGGCGTTTTTTATTGGACATGGCGCAGGAAGTGCCACATGGTCGGCAAGGCGGCGCGGCGGTTGTATTGGGTTCTGGCACAGGCCGCGGGGGCGGACGACAAACTGAGACCCGAACGACGGAGGCCACCATGAACGATCGCGACTTCCACACCCGGCTCGGCGAGCTGCTCACCAAGATCAACGACATGCCCGAGGGCGAGCGCGACCGCCTCCGCCAGCTCGCCGACGAGACCAAGACCCGCCACGACCGGGTGAAGAAGGCCATCGGCGAGATGCAGGATTCGCTGGACTACCTCCGCCTAAGCGTGAAGTACCTCGTGTTCGATCTGGAAGCCACCCGCCGCGAGAACCGCTACCTCCGCGACATGCTGGCCCGCTCGGCCGGCGAGGAAGCCGGCGAGTAAGACCCGCTCCGAATCGTCAGACATGTGCCCACCCGCTTGATCGCGGCCGGGCGCCTTTGCCCTCCGCACGCCCGATCCAGACGTGGATCGGGCGTGCTTCTTTTGGCGTCCCGATCAAGTGGCCTAGTTGAGGAGCGTGGAAGAAACTGTTGCTCCAATGGCTTGGCGCGAGGGGCCCGTATGCGTCACCTGACGCCCGGATGCTCCGCCCACCACCGCTCGAGCAATCCCTCGGCTGCTTGCGAATACACCACGCGCAAGAGTTCCGCGGGCAGCGCAAAGCCTTGCAGTTTCGGCGAGCTCATCTCGTCATACTTCTCGGGCTCCACCATCATCAGATCCGGGTCCGCGATCGGGCTGTGGCCGTCGTACTCCCGCTCGAACATCGTGCGCAACGCCCAGTATCGGCTTGCGTAGAGATCGAACGCCTCGCCTTCCCCCGAAGCCTGGTGCGCGCCGAAGCGTGCGTTCGTCTCGTCGCTTGACTCGAAGTGGTCGTCCAGCGTCACGATGTCCGAGCCGAACAGGACGCGGCCGCGCCACTTCTCCAGAAACGCCAAAAACTCGTCACGCGAATGCTTGCTCAACTCGCGCACCATCCACTTGGTCGCGGACGTATCCAGGTGCAGGTTGTCGTGCCGCGTCAGCAGGCTGTCTAAAAACACCAAATCCTCGGGCCAGCCGCCCATATGCGCCACCAGCCAGGGCACGCCGAAGTCCTCGAGCATCCGCTCCAACGGCTCGTAGTGCGACGCCTTGGTGCCATACTTGCGCGCATCGGCATACTTCGTGGCAAACCATGTGTCCGGGTCGGCGATGTGCGCCTGGAACATGTACCCCAGTTCCATCGCCTCGGCCGCCAGCTCACGCCGCAACGGGCTATCGATCAAGATGATGTCCGCGTCCTCGACCGGATCGAGAAAATCGCGCAGCCGCGGCGCCGCCCAGAACTTGAGCATCCGCGAGCCGAACTCGGCGTGGAATCGGCGCATGTTCTCGAAGAACCCCTGCCGCATCGCCCGCCTGCGATCGTCGGACATGTACTCGGGGATGGCCACGAAGCGGATCCTGTCGCCCAGCGCCTCGCGCATGGCCGACGCCTGGGACATCTGCGTTTGCGAGTACACCCGCTTCACGCCGTACACCTCCATCGCTTTGAGGTACACCCTCGCGGCCTTCACGCCGTTGATGTGGGCGTGGCTGTCGATGATCGGTACCACCGGGGGCCCGAACCGCTCGGCTTCGGCGTGATAGTCCAGCCCCAGCAGGTTTGCGGGCGTTCGGCGTTGTACAGTCTGGGATGCCTCAGGCGGGTTCATCCACCACTGTAATCCCCGTCGGCACCGCCGATGATGAAAGCCGCGCCAATCCTGGGGATCGCCCGCACATCGCCCTGGCCCATGACTGGCTCGTCGGCCTCCGCGGCGGCGAGCGTGTGCTGCACCACATCGCCCGCGTCGCCTCGAGCCTGGCCCACGTCGACGCCATCCTGACCATGTTTGACGATGGGCAACCCCTGACCGACACCCTCGACGCCCTGCCACGCCAGGTCTCCACCCTCGGCGGCCTGCCCGGTGCCTTGCGGGCCCGTCGCTGGATGCTCCCGCTCTATCCCGCCGCCGTCGGCCAGCTCACCGACCGGCTGCTGGGCATGCACCAACGCCGCCCGATCGACCTGCTGGTCTCCACGAGTTCGGCGGCCATCAAGGGCCTGTGCCCACCCGCCGGCGTGCCGCATGTGTGTTATTGCCACAGCCCTGCAAGATACCTCTGGTCGCAAGCCGACCAGTATGGTTCGCTCCAACGCCTGGGCCTGCGCGCCTTCGGCAAGCCGCTCCGCGCGTGGGACCGTGCCACCGCCGCCCACGTCACCACCTTCATCGCCAACTCCACCCACGTCGCCACACTCATCGAGCACGCCTACGGCCGCGAATCGATCGTCATCCATCCCCCCGCGCGGACCACGTTCTTCACGCCCGGCAACGAACCACGCGGCAACCACTGGCTGGCGGTGGGGGCCATCGAGCCCTACAAACGCTTCGACACCGCCATCGAGGCCTCCACGATCGCCGGCGCACAACTCCGCATCGTGGGTGATGGCAGCGTCCGCGCCGACCTCGAACGCAACGCGCCGAACAACGTCACCTTCACGGGCCGCCTGAGCGACGAGCAACTGCGTCACGAGATGCGCACCGCCGCCGTCCTGCTCTTTCCACAGGTCGAAGACTTCGGCATCACCGCCGTCGAGGCCCAGGCCTGCGGCCTGCCCGTCGCCGCCCGGGCCGAAGGCGGCGCGCTCGACATCGTGCAAGACGGCATCACCGGCGCGCTCTGCGATGGCACGCCCAAGTCCCTCGCCAAAGCCGCGAAACGTGCGGCCAGGTGTGATTCGACGGATTGCGTCGCCAACGCCCGGCGTTTCAGCGAGGATCGGTTCGAGGCCGCGATCGGGGCCGTACTCCGTGCAAGCCTCGCCCTTCGAGCACCCGCGCCGGCACGCCCACCGCCACTGTCCGATCCGGCACATGCCCCCTGACCACGGCCCCGGCGCCCACGACCGCGCCATCGCCCACCGTCACGCCCGGCAGCAGCACCGCGCCAGCGCCGATCAGGCACCCAGCCCCAACATGGACGTTGCCGCACAACACCGCGCGCGGCGCGACATGGCTACCCCGCCCCACCCGCGCGTCGTGCTCCACTACCGCTGCGCTGT
>CAYGTM010000235.1:0-4229 GCA_964352795.1 uncultured Phycisphaera sp. | reverse complement strand
CTCGAGTTCCAGACCGAGTTCGACCAAGGTTGCCCGGTCGCACCCACCAGCCTCGAGATGGCCGGCGTGCCGCTGGGCGAGTACCCGTTCTTCGAGGCCACGCGCGCCTTCAACTCGGGCGACACGGTGTTCCTGGCCATCGATCCCGATCGCTTCCCCACTATCCGCGGCGCGACGGGCGACATCTACATCGTGGCGAGCAAGACCGAACTCGAGTGGGCCAGCGACCCGTCGCTCACGGACGTGCGTGGCGCGCCCCAGGGCCACACGTTCGATGCGGTGTCGATCGAGGACGCCGGAGTCGCGCTCACGGGCAGCGAGACCCTCGCCTCGGCCGACGGGCTGAACATCTCCACCGGCTACGACCTGGTGGTCGACCTCGATGGTGATGGCCGACTCGGTGACGGTGACTTCATCGATGGTTTGGCCGTGCTGCCCGCCGACGCCAACGGCTTCAGCGTGTTCACCAACATCTCGGAGATGGGCCCGCTCACGCCGGTGATGATCGACAGCAGCAGCTCGCGCGGCGTGTTGCGATTGAACTACCCGGCCGAGCTGGCGAGCATGGGCCCCTTGCCCATCGTCGTGATCGTGCATGGCGGCGGCCATGACTATCGCTGGTACGACTATCTCCAGGACCAACTCTCGAGCTGGGGTTGGGTGAGCATCAGCGTGCAGAACGACTTCAGTGGCACGGGCAACCGACCGCTGTTCCATACCGACGCCCTCATCGGCGAGCAGGCCACCATCGCGGGCGGCGTGCTCAACGGGCTGCTGGATAGCTCTCGCATCGTGTGGATCGGCCATAGTTTGGGCGGGCGCGAGTGCAACATCGGGTCCGAGCGTCTGAGCGAGGGCACCTTCACACCCGCCAACTACAGCGCCGACGACATGGTGCTGGTCAGCTCCATCGCGGCCAACAGCAGCGGCGGCGGCTCGTTCGAGGCCGACCCGGGCGATATCAACTTCCACATGATCTGGGGCTCGGCCGACGGCGACATCAGCGGCAGCCCCAGCAGCTTCGGGGGGCAGACCATCCCCTTCCGCAACTATGATCGTGCCGACGGCAACAAGCACTCGACCTATGTGCATGGTGCCGACCACAACGTCTTCAACTGCTGCGGATTCCGCAACTTCATGGGTCCGGTGTCGACGGAGATCGGGCGGGCCGAGGCCCAGCAGATCGCCAAAGCCACATGGACCGCGCTCATCAAGCACTATGGTGAAGGCAACGGCGACGCCATCGATTACGTCACCCGCGCGTGGGACAGCTTCAAGCCGTTGGGCGTGATCGACACCACCACGCTGGTCCATATGTACCGGCCCAGTACGATCGACGCCGACAGCCGCGTGATCGATGACTTCCAGAGCAACCCGAGCACGACCATGAGCAGCTCGGGCGGGGCGGTCACCATCGGCGTGAGCAACGCCACCGAGGTTCGCCAGGCCGACGCCAACGGCAGCCTGACGTGGACGCCCACCGACCCGGCCAACGGCATGAACTACGCGTTCCTGGCGACGGATACGTCCGCGGGCCTGGTGTTCGACTTCAACAGCCCGTCGTTCATCGAGTTCGAGGTGCTGCCGTCGCTCGGGAATGTTTCGGGGTACGACCATCTCTCGTTCCGCGTGTGCCAGGGCACCCGCCACCCCAACACGATTGCCCAACTCGCCCCGCTCACGTTCAACGTCACGCTGGTTGACGCCGGCGGCACGCGCGGCACCATCCACACCGGCGCGTACGAGGCCGGCGCGTCCGAGCCCTACCAGCGCGCCGGCGTGGGCACCGGGGTCGGCTGGCAGAACGAGTACGGCACCATCCGCATCCGCCTGAGCGACTTCCTGGCCCAAACCACCGGGCTGGACCTGACCAACATCGACGCCATCCGCTTCGAGTTCGCCCAGGGCAGCGGCTCGACCATCGGCCGACTGGGCCTGGATGAGATCGAGTTCACGCTCGACCGCTGACCTCCATGGTAAGATTGGTTCATGATCGGGCGCTCGCGGATATACCGCGAGCGCCCGCTATTCTTTATCGTGCCCAACTGGATCACAGACAATCAGACGCTCTTCTGGATCTTGGGTATCGCCTCGGCGGTCATCTTCGTGGGCAGTTTGCTGATCGTGCCGGCCTTGATCGTGCGTATCCCTTCGCACTATTTTACGCACGAGCGCCGACCGCCCGGCCGATGGGCCGCGCGACAACCAGTCGCACGATGGGGCCTCACGATCGGCAAGAACCTGGTCGGTGTCCTGCTGCTCCTCGGCGGCGTGGCCATGCTGGTGCTGCCGGGCCAGGGCCTGCTCACGCTGTTCGCGGGCTTCGTGCTGATCGACTTCCCGCGGAAGTACGCCCTCGAACGATGGCTCGTCCGCCGCAGATGTGTGAATCGCCCGATCAACTGGATGCGCCGCAAGCGGGGTCGCGAGCCCTTGACGACGTACGATCCGCAGCGTGACGCGAACACCGAATGCTGATGCTCAGCGTGAGGAACTGACACCTTGGAAGCCATCAACCTCGCCGACAAACTCGCCCAGTTTTCCGATACCTGGTCGCCCCGGATCATCGCGGCCCTGAACGGCCAACTCGTTAAGCTCGCCAAACTCGAGGGCGAGTTCGTGTGGCACGCCCACGCCGATGAGGACGAGCTGTTTTACATCGTCGAGGGCGAGCTCGTGATGCGGCTGCGTGACCGCGAGGTGCCGCTCAAGGCCGGCGACCTGTTCGTCGTGCCCCGGGGCGTGGAGCACAGCCCGTACGCACCCAAGGGCGCGTCGGTCATGCTCTTCGAGCCCGCCGCCACCAAGCACACCGGGCAGATCGTGCACGAGCGAACCGTACACGAACAGACGTGGATCTAGCGAACGACCTCCGACCATCTCGCGGGCACGCAAGATTGTGCTTGCAAACTTGAACATACGCAAGCATGTTTATTGCTTGGACTTACACACCTTGCGTGCTCGGTCGTTCGCATTCTGGAAGCATCTTGCCTCCCACGAAATGTTGCAAGACTGAAGCGCGACGGGGCCGCTTTCCCAACGACTCTCCGTGGAGCGTGCCGGTCGCACGGATGCGTCGGCGGAGATCGGTGGCGGGTTTTGCTCGGGAGGCACACATGCGCGCCCTGTTTGCGATCGCGGCGGTGGCCTTCTTCAGTCATGCCGTCTTGGCCCAGGACGGCGATCGGTCGCTGCGCACCGCCAACGGGCTGCTCCAGCGTGGCCTGCACGCCCAGGCCGCCACCGAGTACGGCATCGCCATGCGATCGCTCGACACCGCATCCGCGCGTGATGAGGCACGATATGGGTTGGCGATGGCCCAGTACAACCTGGGCCAGGACGAAGCCGCCCTGCACGCGCTGGATGGCCTGGAAACTGGCTCACGTTTCGCCTTCCGTGCCGATGCCGACGTGCTGCGCGCCCACTTGTATTTCCGGCAGAAGGACTACGCGCGCGCCGCCGACGCCGCGCGGGCCGCCGTTGCGCATCGTGACCACGCCGCATGGGCCGGCACGGCTTCACTGCTCATCGAGAGCCTCCACCGCGCCGCCCTCCACGACAAGGCCGTCGAGTCGTATGCCGCCGAGGCCGATCGCATGTCGAGTGATGCCGACGCGTATCGCCGGGCCTCGTTCTTTGCCGGCATGTCGCACACCGTGCTGGCCAAGCTTCAAGCAGACCATGCGCGTGCCGCCGAATGGTTCGAGCGCGCCGTGGCCCCGCGCGGTCGGGACGATCTTGGCGATCTGGCGATGCTCCAGCAAGCCCAGGCGCTTCGTCGGGCTGGACGCACCGCTCAGGCCTTCGCCGTCTACGAGCGTGCCGTGGCGCGGGGCGGTGAACGCACGAAGCCCGACGCCATGCTCCAACTCGCCGTGTTGCAACGTGCCGAGAATCGTTCAGGAGAAGCCGCCAACCTGCTCCGCACGCTTGCCAGCGACCATCCACGCCACCAGCCCGCCCGTGTACATTTCGAGCTCGGGCTTGCGCTGCTCGACATCGATGAACTCGCCGACGCCACCCGTGCATTCGATCGGGCGCAGCGCGAGGGCGATGCCGACCTTGCCGACGACATCGCATACTGGCGCGCAAAGGCCGACCTCCGTAATGATCGTGCCGACGACGCCGCCACTCGATTACGCGCCGCGATCGAACAGCATCCACGCAGTCCGCTTGTCGCCGAGATGCGGTACGACCTGGCCGTCGCCCTGCAACGCGATACCCAGAGT
>CAYGTM010000234.1:0-4248 GCA_964352795.1 uncultured Phycisphaera sp. | reverse complement strand
CGTGATCCGCAGCTTCTCGGCGCAGGCCGGCTGCTGCTCGCGGCGGCGGTCGGGCTCGTCCCGCGCGTTTTGCATGCCGGGGGTTATTTTGTCGGCGTACATCACGACCCTGCCGTTGACGTTTCGCGCGGCCCGGCCCATGAGCTGGATCAGGCTCGTCTGGCTGCGAAGGAAGCCTTCCTTGTCGGCGTCCAGAATCGCCACGAGCGCCACCTCGGGCAGGTCGAGCCCCTCGCGCAGCAGGTTCACGCCCACCAGCACGTCGAAGGTCCCCTCGCGCAGGTCGGTGATGATCTCCAGCCGCTCCAGGGTCTCGATGTCGCTGTGCAGGTACCGCGTGCGCAGGCCGTTCTGGTCGAGGTAGCTGGCCAGGTCCTCGCACAGCCGCTTGGTGAGCGCCGTCACCAGCACCCGCTCGCCGCGCGCCACCGTGGCCCTGCATTCCTCGAGCAAATCGGGCACCTGACCGTCGGCGGACTTGACCTCCACGCCCGGGTCGAGCAGGCCCGTCGGCCGGATCACCTGCTCGGCGATCTCCCCGCCGGTTCGTTCCAGTTCGTACGGCCCCGGCGTCGCGCTGACGAACAGCAACTGCGGCGCCATCCGCTCGAACTCCTCGAAGCGCATGGGCCGGTTGTCGAGCGCGCTCGACAACCGGAAACCGTGGTCGACCAGCGTCTCCTTGCGCATCCGGTCGCCGTTGAACATGGCGCGCACCTGCGGCAGCGTGACGTGGCTCTCGTCGATGATGACCAGCCAGTCGTCGATGTTGGGCCGGTTCGCCCGCCGCTCGTCGTCGCGCCTGACCAACTGGTCGTCGCTCTCGGCCCGCTGCAGCATTCGCGCCTCGCCAAGCCCCGGCCTGGGCGCATAATCGAAGTAGTCCATCAGCGTGAACGGCCGCTCGCCGGGCATGCGCCCATCGAAGAACCGGCTGTAGTTTTCCACGCCCGGGCAGCTCCCGGTTTCGCGCAGCAGGTCCAGGTCGTACTTCGTGCGGGCGAGCAGCCGCTGGGCCTCGAGCAGCTTGCCCTCGCTGCGCAGTTCGAGCACGCGCGAGTCCAGTTCCCTGGAAATATCGTCACAGATGCTCTCGAGTTGCTCCTCTGGCAGCACATAGTGGACGGCGGGGAACAGGTGGAAGGCCTCCTCCTCGGCCAGCACTTCGCCGCTCGTGGGATTGATCAACTCCAGCCGATCCAACTCGTCGCCGAAGAGGTCCAGCCGCACGCCGAACCGCTCGGACGCCGGCCACACCTCGATGACGTCTCCCCTCGCCCGGAACCTGCCGCGGCTGAACTCGTAATCACTGCGCTTGTATTGCATGGCAGTGAGCGACGCGAACAGCTGCCGCCGATCGACGCGCCCGCCCTTGCTGAACGTGAGCACCTTGTCGCCGTACGCCTCGGGCGAACCGAGGCCGAAGATGCACGACACGCTGGCGACCACCACCGTGTCGCGGCGGCTCAGGATGTTGCTCGTCGCCGCCAACCGCAACTGATCGAGGTCGTCGTTGCGGCTGGCATCCTTCTCGATGTAGATATCGCGTTGCGGGATGTACGCCTCGGGTTGGTAGTAGTCGTAGTAGCTCACGAAGTAGTTCACGCTGTTGTGCGGCAGGAACTCCTTGAGCTCCTCGTACAACTGGGCCGCCAGCGTCTTGTTGTGGCTGATGATCAACGTGGGCTTGCCCAGCCGCTCGATGACGTTGGCCATCGTGAATGTCTTGCCCGTGCCGGTCGCCCCGAGCAGCGTGGCCGAATCCGCGCCCGTGTTGAGCCGTTTCACCAGCGATTCGATGGCCGAGGGCTGGTCGCCCATGGGCTTGAAGCTACTGACGATCTGGAAGGGGCGGGGGGGCATGAGAGCATCGTATGCGATACGAGAAAAGGCGGGCCCGGCCCGAAAGCCAGAGCCCGCCCGAGAGAGCAAGGGTTGAGTCGCGTTAGGCGTGGGCGGCCTGGCCGTTGGCAGACTGCATGATCTCGTCGAGGTTCACGCCCAGCTTGTCGGCCACGCGCTTGCCGTAGTCCTCGTCGGCGCGGAAGAAGTGGCAGAGTTGTCGCATCTGGACTTCCTTCCTGGCCTGCCCGAGCACGCCCGCGATGCGCGCCGCCAGGCGGTCACGGTGCGCGTCGTCGAACATCCGGAACAGATTGCCCGGCTGGGTGTAGTCGTCGTGGTCCACCGTGCTGTCGAAGCGGTCGACGGTGGTCTGCCCCAGGTCCCAGGCGGGATCCTTGTATTGCGGGGCGACATCGGGCATGCCGGCGCGGCTGCTGGGCCAGTAGTTCGGTCGGCTGCCATAGTCCTGGGCCGTAGCCATCTGCCCATCGCGCTGGCTGTTGAAGACCGGGCACCTGGGCTTGTTCACGGGCAACTGGTGGTAGTTGTTGCCCACGCGATACCGGTGCGCGTCGGCGTAGCTCATCAGCCGCGCTTGCAGCATCTTGTCGGGGCTCGGCCCGATGCCCGGCACCAGCGCGCTGGGGCTGTAGCTGGCCTGCTCGATCTCGGCGTGGTAGTTCTCGGCGTTGCGATTGAGCTCCAGCACGCCCACCTCGTGCAGCGGGAAATCGCCGTGCGGCCAGACCTTGGTCAGGTCGAAGGGGTTCCAGCCGGTCTTCTTCTCCCAGGCTTCCGCTTCGCTCTGGGTCATCACCTGGACCTTGAGGGTCCATTTGGGGAAGTCGCCCTTCTCGATGGCCTCGAACAGATCCTTCTGGGAGCTCTCGCGATCCTGGCCGATGAGTTCGTCGCCCTCCTTGTCCATCAGGTTCTCGCAGCCCTGCTGGCTCTTGAAGTGGAACTTGCACCAGACCCGCTCGTTTTCGGCGTTGATGAAGCTGTAGGTGTGGCTGCCGAAGCCGTGCATGTGGCGGTAGCCCACGGGCCGGCCGCGATCGCTGAAGAGGATGGTGACCTGGTGCAGGCTCTCGGGGCACAGGCTCCAGAAGTCCCACTGCATGTCCATGTCGCGCAGGTTGGTCTTGGGGTCGCGCTTCTGGGTGTGGATGAAGTTCTGGAACTTGTACGGGTCGCGCACGAAGAACACGGGGGTGTTGTTGCCCACCATGTCCCAGTTGCCCTCGTCGGTGTAGAACTTCAGCGCGAACCCGCGCACGTCACGCTCGGCGTCGGCGGCCCCGCGCTCGCCCGCCACCGTGCTGAACCGCGAGATGACCTCGGTCTTCTTGCCCACCTTGCTCAGGAAGTCGGCCTTGGTCCACTTGCTGATGTCGTGCGTCACGGTGAAGGTGCCGTAGGCCCCGCTGCCCTTGGCGTGGACCGATCGTTCGGGGATGCGCTCGCGGTTGAAGTGCTGCATCTGTTCGAGCAGTTGCACGTCCTGCATCAGCAGCGGGCCCTTGGGGCCGGCGGTCATCGCCTGCTGCTCGCCGATGGGGTTGCCGTCGGCGGTGGTCATCACCGGGCACTTGCCCTGGCCGTGCTTGCCATCTGTGGTCTTGGGGTCGGTCACGGGGCCTCCTTCGTTGCCTGAGCTACAAATCACGAGATTGGAATCATTCTAACCCCAAGATTGGAATGGTTCTAATGGCAGTGCCCGGGTTATCAGGGATAGTGCGTACTTCATGCGTCGGCATCGAAGCACGCCCACGCCTCTTCCTCTGAGATCGCCTGCCCCGGGGCGATGCCGTCCTTGAGAGCCATGTCCGCCCGCCCCCGGTTGGTCGCCGCCAGGATCGAATCCTCGGGGTCGGGCCGCACGATGGGCGTGTCGCTGCCAAACAGGATGTCACGGCCCGGCTTCATGCCGCTGTCGATGAGTTCGCGCAGTGGGAGCACCCGGTCGAGCCGATCGGGGCACGCCCGCCGCAGGGCCTCGATGTCGTAGAGCAAATGGCACGGCTGCACGCTGGCAATGACCCCGAGCTCGGCGAACCGCGGCACGTCGGCCTCGTCGATCACCTCGGCGTGCTCGATCCGCACCGTGCCTCTGGGCACTTTCGCACGTTCGGCCGCGTCCAGCACCGCCCGCACCGCCGCATCGCCGATGGCGTGGGCTGCGAGTTGCAACCCCTCGCCCGCGCACAGCCGGATGGCGTCCTCGATCGCCTTCTCGCTCATCATCTGCATCCCGCTTGGGTGCTCGGTGTGGCCGTCGGCGAAGGGGTGGAGCATCCACGCCGTGCGTGAGTTGAGGGTGCGGTCGACGAAGATCTTGCCGCCGCCGCGTCGGATCTGGTCGGATTCCCAGTCGCTGGGGGTCTTGAGGGATGCGGGGCG
>CAYGTM010000233.1:0-4253 GCA_964352795.1 uncultured Phycisphaera sp. | reverse complement strand
CCCCCGCTCCCGCCATCACCATACATGGGTGTGCCCGTCGCACTCAACGCGAAGACGCGGGCCTCGCCGTTGCGCACCGCCTCGGCCGCAGCCGATCGCACCCACGAGCCGTGCTCGACCTGGCTTGGGTCGATGCGACGCGGCTCGCCCGGCCGGCCCGACTGCGGCTCCCCAGCCGAAACCGCATAGGCGATGGACGGCTCGTCGGCACCCTGCCCCTCGGCGTCGGCCACCGACACGATCACCACCGAACCCTGCCGAGCGTTCGCCACGCGCGTCAGCACGCCGCACAAACGCGCGAGAAAGGTCGTGGCGTTGGGCGATTCGGCCGAGAGTTCCTCGACCACGCGGCGCCAGGCGGGGGTTCGCAGATTGGAAATATCCGTCACGGTCGCTCCTGTTTGGGGCAACGGGCTTGGGGCAATAGGTCTATCGGGCGTCCCGATCGGCGTTCCGATGGCACGCGCCCCCTGCTTCGGTCTGGTCAGGCCTCCGGCGGTCAGCCTACGTCGGCGGCCCGGGCGGCAACGTCCTTGCCGTCCCCATCATTCTTGTCTTGGGGTGCCCGTTGTCGCTGTTGGTCATGGTCCGCGAGGATGCGCATGAAGGCCTCGGTCGGCTCGCTGAAGCGCACCCAGGCACGCAGGCCCGAAAGCACCCGGTCGGGGTTGGGCATTTCCAGCTTGACCCATACCTTGTCGGAGCCAAAGTCGGCCACCGGGCTCACCTCGGTTATGGTCGCCTCGAACAGCCGGGGCGCGCCAGCCACGCTCACGGCCACCCAGGCCTTGTCACCACGCTCCAGCCCTTGGGCGAGCACGGTGCTGGTGGGGGTCGGCAGGCGGACCTGCAACGGGTCGATCGACACCAGCCGCAGCACCGGCTCGCTGTCCTGCATCGCCTGGCCCAGCGACACCTCGATCGCCGCCACCGTGCCGTCGAACTGGGCCGTGATGGCGTACCGCTCGAGTTCGGCCTCCTGGCGTTCCAAGCCGATGCCCTGCTCGATGAACCGCTCCTTGGCGGTGTCGAGCTCGATCTTGGCATTCTCGAGCGCCGCTCGGGCCCGCTCGAACTCGAGGCTCGTACCGCCCCCCGCGTCCCGGGCAGTCTTCTGGTTGTCGTACTCGATCTGGGCCAGGTCGACCCGATTTTGAGCCGCCAGAATCTCGAATCGGTTGACCGCCCGGCGCTGCTGGAGTCGGAAGGCCGCCTGGATATCCCCGTCCCGGGCCCGCACCAGCACGTCACCCTTCTTCACATGGTCGCCCACGGTCACCAGCACCTGACGCACCTCGCTGGGCTGGTTGAAGCCCATCAGGGCGTCCTTATTGGGCTGCGTAAAGTGATCGAAGCCCCCGAACTCGGCCGCCCAGGATGGGTCGTAGGCGTACCCGCGTTGCTGGTCGGCCGCCTGCTGGCCCGAAGCGACAGGCAGCAAGGCCGCCCCGGCGAGGGCGGGCAGGATGACGGCAAGGGCGAAGAACTGGGAGGTCTGAGGCTTGGTTCGCGGCATGGTGACCAAGTATACGGGTCGGGCATGGCCCTTTGTTCCCCAACCGACCCCAAATCGCAACCTTTGGTACCCGAGGCTGGTAGAAACCCTATCATCTTCCGTTCCGTAGCTGGCCGCCGGAGGCCAACCAGGAGGAAACACCATGAGCCAGCCACGCCACGCCCGTCGTGCGTTCACCATCCTCGAACTGGTCGCGGTTCTTGTCAGTTGCGTGATCAGCATCGTCGTGGCCACGCAATCCAGTCGCGCCGTAGCGCGACAGTTGAAAGACTCGACCCAGATTCGTGGTATCACGCAGGCGTGCGCGATCTGGGCCCAGAACAACCGAGAGAAATATCCAACGCCCAGCCGGGTTGACATGACGGGTGCCACGTTGCCCAGGCCTGACGGGCTCAACGGCCGCGACCTCCGGTTGGATACTACCGGCAACACGCTCTCGATGCTGATCTGGAACGGGTTCTTTCCGCCCGAGTTGACCGTAAGCCCCGCAGAGAAGGGCAACGTGAAGTTGATGGACACGTTCCAATCGGCCAACCCACCCACCGCGATGCGGCCCCATGATGCCTTCTGGGATCCTGCGTTCCGCGGCACGCCTCTGGATGAATGGGGTGGAAAGGTGCCTGGAAAAATTGGTGACGCCAGCCACAACTCCTACGCCCAAGTGGTCTACCCAGGCGGCCGAGAGAAGCTGTGGACCAACACATTCTCGTCGCGTGAAGCCAGTTGGGGAAACCGAGGGCCGGCGTACGAGTTCGATGGCGGCTCGTGGCACCCGATTGCTGGCAACCAGTTCGGCGATGGGTCCACCACGATGCGCATCCACGGCGAGCCCGAAACATGGGAAGGCAACATCGGCTTCAACGACCAGAGCGTCGATTACGTTCTGCGACCCGATCCGGAACATTTAGTTTGGACTTTTTCTGAACCTCAGATGAGACTGCCAGACAACCTGTTCCACGCCGAACATGACCACACCCGCGCGCTCATCGACGAACATATCAAGGTCGTAATGGGCAATGATGGGCGTGGCATGGCGGAGTTCACGGGCGTAAAGGGTGGTGCTGGCGCCCTCGACCAGAAGAACAACTACCTCCGCCCCATCTCCAAAGTCCTGCCCGGCGAGAACGGCGCGATCGAGGTCCAGTTCTGGATCGATTGACCACAATCTCGGTCTGGTCGCTGCGAGCGCCAGGACAGCGGCGTTCGCTGGGACTGGCGCGCGGGTTGTTACGGCGGGCCGTAGCCGAGGAACTGGGACACGAGGCGGTCTTCGAGCACCGGCCAGGGCACGCGCCATTGGTGGATGGCCTGGCCGTCTCACTCTCGCGCACCGAAAATGTAGCGATGTGCGCGGTGGGGGCGTGCCCGGCCTTGGGCATCGACGTGGAACAACTCAGGCCATTGGACGAGGTGCGCGACATGGTGCCCTTGATGACCAAAGCGAAACCCACCGACGCGCGCGAGGTGCTGGCGTTGTGGACGCGCAAGGAGGCGTTTGCCAAAGCCACCGGCATGGGACTGCCCGATGATGTCCGCGACCTTGAAGTACCCGAAGCATCTCTGGAAGTGGGCACATGGATACGCGCTGACGGCTGGCTCTGGGTCGGGTGCCCGTGCGAGGACGGCTGCGTGGCCTCGCTGGTCGTGAAGAGCCCGGGGCCCGATGGGCAGGGTGGTTTCGATTGTTTAGAGCCACGAGTACGCGAGCGGGGCGTGCGAGTGTGGTCGCTCTTGCTGCCGATCTAGCCCAGGTCGATGCCGAACTTTTCGGCCAACTCGCGGGCACGCGAACCGTCGGTGCTTCGCACGTTGACATGGCCGACCTTGCGGCCCGGCCTGGCCTCTTTGCGATAGTCGTGCAGCTTGGAGTCCGGGCACGAGAGCACGATGGTCGTCCGTGGGAGTTGGCCCACGCAGTTGAGCATGAGCGTTGGCGTGAGCACCTCGGTGGAGCCCAGCGGCAGGCCTGTCACGGCTCGCACATGGTTCTCGAACTGGCTGGTGTGCGCGCCGTCGATGGTCCAGTGCCCGCTGTTATGCACGCGCGGGGCGAACTCGTTGGCGATCAGGCGGCCGGCAACCTCGAAGAACTCGATGGTCAATACGCCCACGTGGCCCAGGCTAGACATCAGGCGGGTGGCCATCGCTTCGGCTTGTTCTTGCAGCTTGGTATCGACTCTTGGCGCGGGGGCGATGGTGACGCGCAGGATGCCTTGGCGGTGCTCGTTCTCGACGAGTGGGTAGAAGGCCGCCGAGCCGTCGATGGCGCGTACGGCCACAAGCGACAACTCACGCTCGAAGCGGAGCATGGATTCGAGGATGGCCGGCCTGCCTTCGATGGCCGCCCACGCGCGCGCGGCGTCGGCGATATCGGCGAGGATGGCCTGGCCCTGCCGTCATATCCACCGCGGCGAGTCTTGAGAATCGCGGGCGTGCCGATGGTGGTCGCCGCGTCGTGCAAGTCGCCTACGTGGTCGATCCGTTTCCACGGCGCGACCTCGAAGCCCGCGTCGGTCAGGGCTTGCTTTTCCAGCACGCGATCTTGCGACAGCCTGAGACTCTTGGCGCCGGGGCGGACGGGCGCGAAGGCGTCCAGCAGGTCGGCCGCGTCGGCTGGCACGTTCTCGAACTCGTAGGTGATGGCGTCGAGGCCCTGGGCGAAGTCGCGCAGCTGGGCGTGGTCGTCGTAACGCCCGGTGACGAGTTTGCACACGTCGCCCGCGCAGGCGTCGGGGCT
>CAYGTM010000232.1:0-4258 GCA_964352795.1 uncultured Phycisphaera sp. | reverse complement strand
TCGGACGGCCATCAGCCAGCGGGTGGGCTGATTGAGGGGGATAGGGCGTGTTTGCCAGCCTTGATATCTCGACGAGCGGCATGATCGCCCAGCGCGTGCGGCTGACGGCGTCGTCGGCGAACATCGCGGGTGCCAACGTGCTGGAAGACCAGTGGGGCAACTACTCGCCCTACCTGCGGCGCGAGGTGGTGCTGGCGGCGGGTGATCCGTCGGCCGCGTCCGCCGATGGGCGCGGGCTGGGCGTGCATGTGCGCGAGGTGTATCAGAATGATCAGGCGCTCCGGGCGAGGTGGGATCCATCGAGCAAGCACGCCGACGCGAATGGGTATGTGATGGGCCCGGACATCAGCACGGTGGCCGAGCAGGTGGACGCGATGGAAGCGTCGCGGGCGTACGAGGCCAACGTGGCGGCGGCGGAAGTGACCAAGGCGATGCTGGCCCAGGCTTTGCGATTGATCGCGTAGGATGACCCGGCGGCTGGCGTTTGGCCGGCGGCCTTCGGAGGCGGATTGGCATGAGCGACCCTGTTGGGCTGATTGGCGGCGCGTCCGGACCATTGCGTGATGGGCAGCCGGTGCGCGCCCAGAGCGATCCGACGGATGGGGCTGCCTTCCGCCAGGCGTTGTTCGGCCAGCTGCGGGAAGCCTCGGAGATGCGTCAGGACGCCGACAAGGCCGTCGAGGACCTGATGACCGGGCAGCGCGGGGATCTGGAGGGCGTGCTGCTGGCGACGCAGAAGGCCGACACGGCGTTCCAGTTGTTGCAGCAGATGCGGAACAAGGTGATGGAAGCCTACCAGGAAATCCAGCAGATGCGTGTGTGACCGATCTGCACCTGACGCGCAGTTGTTGCGCGTCTTGGCCGAACATCGCGCGTGATGTGCGCCGTTGATGCCCGGTATTCAAGCCCGGGCCCCCGACAAGCCGACCACGATCTGACGTGCTGGAATCTGACCGGCACGGGGTGTGCGCGTGGAACGCGCCGGGATGGTTTGGAGCATGGACGTGGAGACGGCCGGCAAACAACCCAAGGAACGGCTGCGCCAACTGGCGGGCTATCTTCGCCGTCTGGGTACGGTCGAGAAGCTGCTGGTGGGCTGCGTGGTGGTCATCGTGGGGATGGCCTTCTTCCTGGTGTCGGAGTACGCCGGGCGGACATCGGCCGTACCGGTGGCCCGCGTGACGGACCCGGCGGACCAAACTCGGGCCATCGGCATCCTGCAATCGGCTGGGATACGGGCGCAGGCGAACGCGTCGGGCGATCTGCTGGTGCCGTCGAGCAAGGTGCAACTGGCGCAGGCCCGGCTGACCGAGCAGCGGATCGGCCCGATGCAGACGTCTTCGTTCGTGGAGCGTCTGATCGAAGCGCGGAGTTGGATGAACTCGCGCCAGGACAACCACCAGCAGTATTGGGCAATCTATTCGCAGCATCTTTCGGGGATGCTGTCGATGTGGGAATCTCTGAGTCAGGCGACGGTGACCATCGACATGCCCGAGCAGTCCGGGCTTGGTCGCGTGCATCGGGCGCCGACGGCGACGGTGATGGTGTGGCCCGTGTCCGGTGAGTTATCGCAAGACGCCGTGGACGCGATTGCCATGGGGATCGCCGGCGCGGTGGCCGGGCTTGAGCCCTCTGGGGTGTCGATCGTCGATGGCGTCAGCAGCATGGCGTACCACGCCAACAACGACAAGCGGCTGAGCGCGGGTCGATCGCTCGAGCACAAGTTCCATGTCGAGGCGATGCTCGAGGGCAAGATCCGTGAGTTTTTGCGGGACATACCGGGCATGTCGCTGGCCGTTTTCGCGAGGGTCGATAGCACGCGGCGAACGCAGCAGAGCCAGAACTACGAGCGGCCGGTCTCGGGCCTGGCCACCGAGAGCCGGACGGAGAAGACGCAGCAGAACACCGTTCGTGGCGGCGTGCCCGGCACGCGATCGGGCGAGGCGATGTCGATCAGCGGGGGCTCGGCCGACGGTTCGAGCTACACCGAGACAACCGAGGACAGCACGTTCGATACGCGCTTCTCCACGTCGACCGAGAACGTCGAGGACCCCGGCGGGCATCTGGAAGGCGTGTCGGTGATGCTTGGCGTGCCGCGGAGCTATGTGCTGCGGCTGATGGATTTGGAGCGGGCGCCCGCGGCCGATGGGGCGGATCCCGAGGTGCCCACCTCTCAAGATATCGACCAGCGATTCGAGCTCGTTCGCAGCGATCTGGAACGGCGCATCCAGGTGGTGCTTGGAAATATCGTGACGGGGGATCCGGCCGATGTCGCGGTGACGGTGTCGATGCTCAGCGACGTGACGCTGGTGAGTGGTGGTGCCGACGGTGGATTTGGCCTTGGTGGCTCTGGTGGTGTCGGCGGCGGCTGGATGGGCCTTGCGGGGAGTGGGGTGATCGATAAGGCCGTGCTGGGTGTGCTGGCGCTGGTGAGCGTGGGGATGATGGCGCTGCTGGTGCGCAAGGCCACCAAGCGGGCGGACCTGCCGACGGCCGAGGAACTCGTGGGCATCCCGCCGGCGTTGCAGGCTGACGGTGATCTGTTCGGCGAGGCCGACGTGGGCGACGTGCCGATGTCGGGCATCGAGTTGGATGAGGATCAGGTGCGGGCGGGCAAGATGCTCGACCAGGTGGGCGACTTGGTCTCGTCCTCGCCCGAGATGGCGGCGACGCTGTTGCAAAGCTGGATGGCCGCCGACGAGGATTGAGCCCCCGAACGCGCCCTGGGTGGGCTGGAGAACGCCGTGCCTCGCAAACCGCACGAGAAACTGCCGACGAATCCGATCGATCTGAGCGGCGTGACCAAGGCCGCGATCGTGCTGCTGGCCGTCGGTCCCGATCGGGCGTCGGTGGTGCTCAAGTCGATGGCTTCCGATGTGGTGGAAGAGGTGACGCGCGAGCTGGCGAGCCTGGGGCGCGTGCCGAGCAAGTTGCAGGAGGCGGTGGTCCGCGAGTTTTATAATCTGACGGTGGCCAACGAGTTCGCGGGGGAGGGCAATCTTGATTTCGCGCGCGAGTTGCTGAAGAACTCTCTCGACCCCGAGCAGGCGTCGAGGGTGCTGGCGCAGATCCAGACGCAGGTGCAAAAGACGCCGTTCAGTTTTTTGCAGCGCGCCGAGAGCGAGAACCTGCTGACGTTCATCCAGGACGAGCACCCGCAGACAATCGCGTTGATCTTGTGCCATTTAAGCCATCACAAGGCGGCCGAAATTCTGGTCGGCCTGCCCATGCAGAAGCAGATCGAGGTGATCAAGCGGATCGCCAACATGGAGCAGACCAACCCCGAGGTGATCCGCGAGGTGGAGCGTGGGCTCGAGAGCCGACTGAGCAACATGCTGATGCAGAGCATGGAGAAGAGCGGCGGCGTGCCGACGGTGGCCGAGATGCTGAACCTGGCCGACCGTTCGACCGAGAAGGCCATCATGGAAGGGCTCGAGGCGGAAGACCCGGACCTTGTCGAGCAGATTCGCCGGTTGATGTTCGTGTTCGAGGACATCATGCTGGTGAACGACAAGGGCATCCAGTCGGTGCTCAAGGAAGTGGACAATGACGAGCTGGCGCTGGCGCTCAAGACGGCGTCGGAAGAGTTGCAGCAGAAGATTTTCGGTAACATGTCGGCCCGCGCTGGGGAGATGATCAAGGAGGACATGGAGTACATGGGCCCCGTGCGCATCAGCGACGTGGAGACGGCCCAGCAGCGCATCGTCGACATCGTGCGACGGCTCGAGGAAGCCGGCGACGTGATGATCCAGGGCCGCGGCGATACCGAGCTGGTGGTGTGAGCATGGGCAAGGTGATGCCATGCCATTGATCCGCCGCGCCGATGCGGCCTCGCTGGCGCGCGAGGCGGTGGTGCTCGACCTTGGTGATCTGGCGCGCCAGGGCGAGGCGATTGTCGAGCGTGCGCGGCGCGAGGCCGATCGCATCGTTGAGAACGCGAAGGCCGAACGTGTGCGGTTGATTTCCGGGGCGACCGAGGAAGGGCACGCCGAGGGATTGGTCAAGGGGCGGGCCGAAGGGCACGCCGAGGGCATGGAGCATGGTCGGATCGAGGCGATCGCCGCGGAAACCGAAGCGCTCGAAGCGTTGAAAACCTCGTGGGAAGAAGCGTTGGAACGGTTCGAGGGGATGCGTGGGGAGTTGCACGCCCAGGCGCAGCGGGGCGTGCTGGCGCTGGCGGTGCGGCTGGGCGAGCGCGTGGGGAAGGGGGGGGGCGAGGTGGGTGCCGCGGGGGGGGGGGGGCAGGGGGCGGAGGCGG
>CAYGTM010000231.1:0-4267 GCA_964352795.1 uncultured Phycisphaera sp. | reverse complement strand
CGTGCAGACCGGGCAGCGCACCGAGCAACTTGAGGATGAGTTCTGGTTCCAAGTCGGCGACCGCGATCGTGGCCGTTCGGTGGAAGAACTGGCCCGTTCGCCGAGCCGGTCGCTGAACCCAGAGCGTGACGGCGCCCTGATCACCAGCGACCAGAACCTGGTACATACGCAGTGGACGGTGGTGTACCGGCGCGAGGATCCGCGGACGTTCGCGAGCAACATCACGCCCGGGGACGAGCAGCGCATCGTGCGGACGGCGGTGTCGCGCGGGGTCATCCGCGCGGTGTCGACGACGGCCATCGATGACCTGCTGCGCGAGACGGGCGCGGCGGGCGGCGTGGCCAGCCGGGCCCAGCGCATCGCGCAAGAGACGCTCGAGGCCATCGACGCGGGCATCGTCGTCGAGCAACTGACGATGAAGACGCGCACGCCGCCGTTGAGCGTCTGGAGCGCCTTCACCGAAGTGCAGACGGCCGAGAGCCAGAGCCAGACCAAACGCGTGCAGGCCGAGAGCTTCGCGTCCAACCAACTTAACCGCGTGGCTGGGGCGGCGGCCCAGCCCATTCTCGACCAGATCAACCTCTACGAGGCGGCGGTCGAGCTTGGCGAGCCCCAGGAGCAGGAGGCCATCCTGGGCAAGATCCACATGCTGCTGGCCGGCGAGCCCGTGGAGATCGACGGCGAGATCGAGTCCTTCCCGGTGAGCGGGCAGGTCTCGCAAATCCTAAACCGCGCCGAGCAGCAACGCGTGGAGGCCGAGCAGTCGGCCAAACTCATCCAAGACTTGTACCAAGTCAAACTCCCGCAATATCAAGCGAACCCCGACCTGTTGTTGCAGAGCGATTGGGCCCGGATGATGACCGGCTTTTTGGCGCGCGACACGGTGGAGGTCATCAAGCTGCCCCTCGGCGCGATGCACCTGCTGGTGAACCCCGACCCGGACATCCGCCGCCGCATCCAGGAACTCGAGCAGGAGCGCCTGAACGAGGACGCCCAGGACCGCCGCCGCCGCCGGATGCTCGAAGAGCAGTTCCGCACCAATACGGATCTGCGGGAGTTTGGCGGTTGAACGGCCAAGACGAGACGGGCATTCGCATGACGCAGACCTCGAGCACGACCAGTAGCGTGACGACAACGGCCGACAACGGGTCGGCCCGGCCGGTCGTGGCCGTGCAAGGGCTGACCAAGACCTTCCGGGATTTCTGGATGCGTCCGCGGGCCCGGGCGGTGACCGACGTGACCTTCGAGATCAGGCCGCACGAGATTTTTGGTTTGCTGGGGCCCAACGGTTCGGGCAAGAGCACGACCATCAAGGTGCTGCTGGGGCTGCTCAAACCCACCAATGGCCGCGTGGCGGTGTTTGGCAAGTCGCCCAGCGATGTGCAGATCAAGAAGCGCATCGGATATCTGCCCGAAGAAAGTTACTTATACCCGTTCCTGAACGCGCGCGAGACGCTGGACTATTACGGCCGGCTGTTCGGGCTCGACCACGGCACTCGGCAGAAGCGCATCGACGAGTTGCTCGACATGGTGGGCCTCAAGGCGGCGCAGTATCGCCAGGTGCGCGAGTATTCCAAGGGCATGCAGCGCCGCATCGGCCTGGCCCAAGCGCTCATCAACGACCCCGACCTGCTCATCCTCGACGAGCCGACCACGGGGCTCGACCCCATCGGCACGAGGCAGGTGAAGGATTTGATCGTGGAACTGGGCCGTCGCGGCAAGACCGTGCTGCTGTCGAGCCACCTGCTGGCCGATGTGGAAGACGTGGTCGACCGCATGGTGGTGCTGTACGGCGGGCGCATCCGCAAGGAGGGCACGCGCGACGAGCTGCTCGAGGCGACCGACCGCACCACCATCGAGGCCGACACGCTCGACGAGCAGACGCTGGCCGAGATCGACGAGTTGATCCGCCGTCGCTCGGGTGGCACCAAGGCCGTGCAGCGGGTATCGCACCCGCGTCAGAAGCTGGAAGAACTGTTCCTCAAGATCGTGGAAGACGCGCAGGCCGAGCGAATGGAAACCGCCGGCGCGACGCACGGCGGCCTGACGGCGGGCTTCCTGCGTGCGGGCGACGCTGCCGACAAGCCGGTCGAGGGCGACGTCCTCATCAGCGACCTGGTGCGCGATGAGCCCGAGCCCGAAACGCAAACGGTACCCGAGGCCCAACGCGAACCAGAAACGCTCGACGAATCGATGGTCGACGACCTGATCGAGGACGAGCCCAAGCCCAAGGCCAAGGGCGTGGACCCGGCGGTCGATCTCGGCATGATCGGTTCGCTGATGGACGAGCCCGAAGACGAAGACGACGCCCGACCCGACGCCCGGGGTGCGAAGCGATGAGCCGGCTGTGGGCTCGCATCGATCGGCTTCAGAAGTCGCGCGGGTTCAAGATCGTCGCGTCGGCGTTGATGCTGGTGGTGGTCGTTGCGATCGGCATCGGCTACCTCGCCCAGTCGAACTCCGATGACCGGGCAAGCGATCGCATCGAGTTCTTCGATACTTCGGGAATTGAAGACCCGCAGATGCGGGCCCAAGTCGAGCGTCAGCAGCGGATCATCCAGGGCGTGCTGGCCCAGGATCGCAGCCCGCTGGGGGTGACCCTGGGGCTTTCCGTGGCCTTCGGCGCTTCGCTGGTCGTCATCTGGCTTGGGCTGGGAATGACGTATCTGCTGCTGAACCTGGGCGTTACCCTGGTCGCCGGGCCCATGCTGCTGCTGGTGGAGTACGAACGCGCGGGCCCGAATGTCGAAGCCCTGGCACACATCATCGCCGGCGCGGCCACGCTGACGTTCGCGTTCACCGCAGTGCTCGAGGTGCTGCGGCTGCTGCTGTCGATCCCCTCTGGCCCGGTGTTCGCCGTCGCGCGAAACGTGCTGGCCGAGGCGGTACGGATGAAGATCTCGCTGGTCTTCATCGTGCTGCTGATCCTTGGCTTGGCGGCGGTGCCGGTGCTGCTGAACGAGAACACGCCCCTGCGGTACCGGATGCAGTCGTTCCTGCAATACGGGACGGCGGGCGCGTTCTGGATGATTGCGATCCTGACGCTGCTGCTGTCGGTGGCCACGCTGAGTTTCGAGCAGCGGGATCGCATCATCTGGCAGACGATGACCAAACCCGTGTCGGTGTGGAAGTACCTGCTTGGCAAGTGGCTGGGCGTGGTGACGCTCAACGCGGCGCTGCTGCTGGTGTGCGGCGCGGGCATCTTCCTGTTCGCCGAGTACCTCCGCCAGCAACCAGCGGAGGGCGAGCGCGAGGCGTATGTCGCGCGCGGGGTCGAGCTCGGTGCCGCAGCCCTGAGCGAAGATCGTCGCATCCTGCATAACCAGGTGCTCCAGGCCCGCGTGGCCCGTGATATCGACATGCCGATCACCAAGTCGGGCGAGGAGTTCGCCAAGCTCGTTGACCAGTTCATCGAACAGCGCGAAGCGATCGATGCCTTCGGCGAGATGGTCGAGGAGCCACAGACCCGCACGCAGGTGCGCGACGACCTGTACAAGAGTTACACCGCCCGGCTGCGTTCGATCGATCCGGGACAGGCCAAGACCTATGTGTTCAGCGGGCTCGAGAAGGCGGCCAAGCAGGACGCGCCGCTCCTGCTGCGCTATCGGGTGGAATCGGGCGGGAACTTGCCCGACGAGTTCTACCGAATCTACTTCGACGCCGGCGGATCGCGGTACGAACGCGAGGTCGGGCTCGCCCAGACGCTCATTATCGACGACATCCCGCCCATGGCCATCGACGAGAACGGCCGGCTCGAGCTCACGATCATCAACGGCTCGCTCGTGCAGGACGGCAGCGGGCAGGTGGGCATCCTGGGGAATCCCAAGACCATCACATTCCCGCCCGGCGGGCTCGAGTTGAGCTACAGCGTGGGCGGGTATCGCATGAACTTCGTGCGGGTGGTCGCGGTGCTGTGGATCAAGCTGGCCTTCCTGTCGCTGCTGGCCATCGCGGCATCGACGGCGTTGAGCTTCCCGGTGGCGTGCCTGGTGGCCTTCGGCGCGTTTTTTGCCGCCGAGAGCGCCATGTTCCTGGAAGAATCGCTCGAGGTCTATAACCCGTTCTTCGGCGAGGGCATCGGGCCGGCGATTCTTGGGATCGTGGAGTTCATCTCGGCGGCGGTGATTTGGATCTTCCGCGTGTACGGCGAGCTCAACCCCACTGAAAAGCTGGTGCAGGGCGAGTATGTGTCGTGGGCCAGCGTGGCCCAGGGCATGGTGGTGCTGGGGTTCTGGTGCGTGCTGCTGTTCGGGGTGGGGTGGTGGCG
>CAYGTM010000230.1:0-4284 GCA_964352795.1 uncultured Phycisphaera sp. | reverse complement strand
GTGCGAGCGCGTGTGCGTTCGTTGCTCCACGCCTAGTGGGGCGGCAACTCCAGCAGCTCGGGATTCTCGAGCAACTCCGTGATCGATCGGTCCGCTGCATGGGCGTTGAGCAGGGGTTGTTCATCGGGGAAGCAGTAGACGAAGGGCATCAGGCGATAAGAATGTTGCGTGCCATTGTGCGGCTGGACGCTCACGTTCACACCACCGCTCGAAAAGGACCGCTCCGGGCCCATGCCCGTTCCGATCGCGGGGTCGTACCGGGGCACCGGCCCCGAGGCGGTCCTGGGCTCCTGGCGAAACCAGCCGGTCAGCAGCTCGATATCCTCGACGAACAGCACCCGCGATTGGGTGAAGTCCAGCTCGACGCGATCCCTCTCGATGGTCACGCCCTCGCTGCGGTGGTCGCCCTCGACCACCCACAACATGCCCGACGTGCCCTCGGGCAGGTGCACCACCATGGGCCGCACCCGCTGGGGCCACGCCAGGATCAAGATGAGGATCACGCACGCGACGACGATTGCCGGGATGGCGATCAGGACGAACCGGCCGAAGGAGACGATCACGCTTCGTGTGGGATCCGAGGGAGAACGCATCGATTGGAGGGTAGCGTGGGATACGTCCGCCAGCCCCGCGTGCCAGTGGCTCGCACCCGCACCCCAACGAGCCCCTCGCGCGAGCGAGGGGGATGGACGCCGGGCGATCGTCGTGTGTCGCACCACACCTGGACCCTGGGCACGCATTCCCCTCGCTCGCGCGAGGGGCTCGTACGGGTCGGGCGTTCCACCGCGATTGGCCGGGCGGCGTGATCGCGGAAGCTCGGAGCGCCATCGTCGCCAGTCCGCTCCCGACCACAAGCACCCGATCCGCCTGCCCTGGGCCGGCATATTCCAGTGATGGCCCACCGCGTTCCATCCATGGGACGCGAGGGTCCATGCGCGTATTCCGCTCTACAATGCCGACCGATTCCAGTGTCCGGCCCTCAAAGGATCCCCCATGCTCGAACGACTCACCGAAGGCTTCCAGTCCGCGCTCCGCAATCTCAGCGGCCAGGGCGCCATCTCCGAGAAGAACGTCCGCGACGCCATGGCCCAGGTCCGCGAGAGCCTGCTGGAGGCCGATGTCGCCCTCGAAGTCGTCGACAAGCTCGTCGCCAGCGTCGTGCAGGACGCCATCGGCCAGAAGGTCACCGAGAGCGTCAAGCCGGGCGAGGAGATGATCAAGATCGTCCACGATCGGCTCGTCGACCTGCTGGGCGGCACCCCGGGCAAGGTGTCCGACCCGGGCATCCATATGGTCTCGCCCGGGCCCACCGTCATCATGATGTGCGGCCTGCAAGGCAGCGGCAAGACCACCACCTGCGGCAAGATCGCCGCCTGGCTGCGCAAGAAGGACCTCTCGAGTACCCTGGTCGCCGCCGACCTCCAGCGGCCCGCCGCCGTCGAGCAGCTCCAGACCGTCGGCCAGCAGGCCGGCAAGCTCCCCGGCAGCGCGCCCGTCCACTTCCACGGCGAGCTCGACCAGATCGGCGCCTACGGCGAGCGCGTGGGCGTGGCCGTCGAGGTCTGCAAACGCGGCCTGAAGCAGGCTAAACAGAACGGCAGCGACGTGGCCATCCTCGACACCGCCGGCCGCCTGCACGTCAACGACGACCTCATGGGCGAACTCAAGAAGGTCAAGGCCGCCTGCAACCCGCACTACATCTTCCTCGTCGTCGACTCCATGACCGGCCAGGATGCTGTTCGTTCTGCAAAAGCCTTCCACGACCAGCTCGGCATCGACGGCGTCATCCTCACCAAGTTCGACAGCGACACCCGCGGCGGCGCAGCCCTGAGCGTTCGAGAAGTCACCGGCGCGCCCGTCCGCTTCGTGGGCACGGGCGAGGGCCTCGAAGCCCTCGAACCCTTCCACCCCGAACGCTTCGCCGGCCGAATCCTGGGCATGGGCGACGTGGTGAGCCTGGTCGAGCGGGCCCAGCAGGAAGTCACCGAGGAAGAAGCCGAGAAACTCCAGAACAAGATGATGCGCGGCGAGCTCGGCATGGACGACTTCTTGAAGCAGCTCAAGACCATCCGTAGGCTGGGGCCCATGAAACAAGTCCTTGGCATGTTGCCGGGCGTGGGGTCTATGTTGAAGGACGTGAACATCGACGACAAGGAGCTCGACCGGGTGGAAGCCCAGATCCAGTCGATGACCCCCGAGGAGCGCAAGAAGCCAAGGCTCATCGATAACTCGCGCAAACGCCGCATCGCTCGCGGCGCGGGCGTCGACCAGCCCACCGTCAACAAGCTCGTCAAGCAGTTCAACACCATCAACCAGCTCACCAAGAGCATGGGCGACATGAGCGCCAAGAGCAAGATGAACACCATGAGCCACATGGCCGCCGGCGCCAGCGGCCAGGCGGGCGCCACCGACATGATGCCAAGCCTGCCCCGGAAAAAAGGCACCGCCGCCGGCAAGCCCAAGGGCTTCAAGCAACGCAAGAAGCGCAAGTAGGCCGGGCTATCGCATCGGAGGCCCACCCCGCGGCCCATCGAACTGGTTCATGTTCACCAGGGCGATGATGCCGCACACGCAGCTTACGACGTTGCCGAACAGGATCGTGAGGATCTGGATGATCGCAATCGTGTGCGCGCTCGACTTAAGCGGCGCATACGGCCCCGGTCCGTTCAACTTGTTGAACATCTTGATCTCGAAGATGCCCAGGATGATTGCCGGCACCGGGATCACCAGACACGCGCATCCGATGCCGAGGGTGGCCACGCCAAAGATCAACGCCGAAAAGGTGGCGCTCGCGGCATACACCAGGTTCACGATCCCCGAAACCAACATCGGGACCGCCACGCCCGTGGGCTTTTCCATCTCGCACCCCCTCGTTTTGCTCGCCTACCGCTTCAACGGCAGAAAATCCTTCTCTTCCCCTCGCAACCACGCGTTGAACCGAGGCCAGAACAACTCCCGCAGCAGGATCTTCACGCACGCCGCCACCGGGATCGCCAGCAGCAGCCCGTAAATCCCCGCCAGGATGCCCCCCGCCAGCGACGCGAACAGGATCGTGGGTACGTCCATGTTTGTCGCCTTGCCCTGGATGGCCGGCGTCAAGAGATAGTCATCCACCGCCTGCCCCGCGAAGTACACCGCCACGGGCGCGGCAATCGTCCACCACCACGTCTGCTGGAACGCCAGAAACCCGCTGTTGTCGATCGCCAACGCCGCGATGGTAATCGGAATCCCAAGCAGCGCCACGTACGGCACGATGCTCAGAATCCCCACCAGCGGCCCGAAGATCAGCGGCGCCGGCACCCCGATCAGCCAGTACGCCAGCGTGAAAATCACCGATTGAATGATCGCAATCGTGATCCGCCCGCGCACGAACCCCGCCACCACCTTGTCCATCTGCGTCAGCAGATGCACGACGCGATCCCGGTGCTGATGGGGGATCACGTCGTACCCGAAGTGGCGCACGTGCGCGTATCCCGTCGACAGGAAGTAGAAGAAGAACCCCGTCAAAAACAAGCCGAACAGCAACATGCCGATGGAGGTCAGCGTCGCCAGCCCCGTGGCCAGGGTGATGCGTCCGCCCTGCACCGCCGCGTCGGTCATCCGCGCCGCGTTGCCGCGAATAATCCCAAGCCCCCAGTCGAGCAACTGCCCCAGCGAGCCGTCCGCCTCGTCGGCCTCATCCAGATCGTGCGCCAGCCGCCGCAGATACTGATGCACCGCCGGCTGGAGCACCCCGGGCAGATTGCCGAACGCCCCCGACGCCGCGTTGGCCTTTTCGGTGAGCACCCGCTCGCCCGCGGGCAACGGCTCGACACCATCCTCGTCTTCCTCACCGCCACCAAGCACGACATCACCGACGGCGTCGAGCACCTCGCCAGCCGCGGGAGCCTCCGCCCCTGCATCCTCTCCGGCATTTTCTTCGGGAACCGCTTGCGGTTCCACCTCCCGCGCGGGCATCAGATCGACCCGAGTATAAAACTCCAACTGGTACCGCGGAGGTTTTCCCCCCCGTCCAGATCCCCGCTTGGGATCAAAGTGCGGTACCACGTCGCCATCATGCTCTCGCACATAACTCGTTACAGTCCCGAAACTGTCGATGCCCCGTTTGGTCTGATCGGCCAGCTCCACAGCCTGCACGACAGCGAAGCCCCCGCCCAGCCCCCGCGGCGCCGCCACCGGCACAGCCTGCAGTGCCCCGCGCGAGCGCCGGCTCGCGGCCGCGCAGGGACGGGGGGACCGGGACACGCGCATGCCGAGCTCCGAGGGGACGGGCGATCCTAGCAG
>CAYGTM010000229.1:0-4288 GCA_964352795.1 uncultured Phycisphaera sp. | reverse complement strand
CGCCCCGACCGCCTCGCCCGGCTCCCGGGCGCCAGGAGCCCGGCGGCCTCCGGCCTGGTGGGCATGGCGGCGGTCATCGCCGGCAGCACGCACGGCCCGCTGACGGCGATCCTCATGCTCTTCGAGCTCACGCGAGACCCCTATGTGCTGCTGCCCATCATGCTGGCGGCCGTCGTGGCCACGCTGCTTGCCCAGGCCATCGACCGCGACAACATCTACACCCACCCGCTGCGGCGGGCGGGCCTGCGCATCGGCCGCACGGGCGACCTGGCCATCCTCCGCAAGATCGCCGTCACCAGCGTGCCGGTGGTGCCGCTGCCGGGCGAGCCGGTGTACGCCAGCGATCCCCTGAGCAAGCTCATCACCCTGCACGCCCACAGCCGCGTGCCCGACTTCGTGGTGGTCGACAGCCAGGGCGACTTCATCGGCATGGTGACCGGCCGTGACATGCGCACGGCGCTCATCGACCGCGAGGCCATCCCATTGCTGCTGGTGGCCGAACTGATGCGTCCCGACCTGCCGGCGGTGCTCACCACCGACACGCTGGACGTGGTGCTCGAGCGCTTCGAGGACGACGACATCGCCTCGCTTCCACTGCTGGGCCCGCCGGACATCACCGGGCATCGCCGGCCGTTAGGGTTGGTCACCAGGGCCGCGGTGCTCGAACGCTACCGCCGGGCGTTGGAAGAAGAGCTGTAAGACGGGACTCGGCATCCAAAAATGTCGGATGCCGAATCCCGATTGCCGCCTTTGCTCAGCAGTCCATGTCGTAACAGAACCGGCTCTCGACGATCTTGCCGTTCTTGACCTTGTACACGCAGGCCTCCTGCATGGCCATGCGCTGGCCGGCCATGGGCCCGTTCTTGGCGGTCAGGTCGATGCTCATGAAGCACACGAACTCGTCGCCCAGCGGGAAGGGGCCGGTGACCTCGCCGCCGTGGATGTCGTGGTTCTCGAAGAACCAGTCCGAGCCCTTGAGCAACTGGGCCTTGGGCGTGGGGCCCATGGGGTGGGCGTCCTTGAAGTCCTGGGGCGTCTGGTCGTAGCCGGGCATCTGGGTGCAGTCCATCGACTCGACGACGTTGACCGTGTCGGCGTAGAGCTCTTCGATGGCCTTGCGGTTCTCGCCCTGCTGGCAGAGCTCGACGAGCCGCTTGCCGACCCTCATGCTCTCGGCGGTCTTGCTGGGGTCGATGGCAGTCGTGGTGGTCATGGTCATTCTCCAGTAAGCCGGCCTCGGCGAATGGTAATCGGGCCAGCGTGAGGTGATGCGGGCTTCTCCGGGCCCGATTGGGGATGCTATCGCGTTCGATCATGCCTGTCGAGCCTTGCGTTTGGTATTTGACAGGATATTTGCAGGATCGACAAGGGCCGCCCTTGTCCGCACAAGCCTTACCGCCGACCAAAAGCGGCATGGGTGCACTGTGGGGACCGTCCGGTTCCCAAAGGTCCATTCTCGCCGGGCGAATCGGGCTCCTTCGTGTTGCGGCCTCCACGCTCAGCTTTCTTCAAGGCTCACTTCCGCCCCTTCGCCTTGCCCATCATCTTCGCCCGAATCGCCGCCGCGCGTTCCTCGGCGGTCTTGGGCCGGCTCACCGGCTCTTCCGCCGGCGTCTGTTCTTCGGCGGGGGTTTCGGGCTCGTCCGCCTCGCCGCTCTCTTCCTTGAGTAGCCGCTCGCGGGCGACCTCGTAACACGTCGCCAGCAAACCCACCAGCGGGAACTTCGCGTCCTCGACCGGGCTCGAGCCCAACCGTCGCAGCATGGGCGTGGGCACGGGTGGGGGTTCTAAAGCGAGATCGAGCGCGTCCAGGTCGGCCGAACTCTCCCAGAAGCGTTCGGCCATCGCCTCGTCGTCGGGCAGGGCCACGTCGCTGGCGCCCTCGACCCTGGGCTGGTAGATCGGCTTGGGGCTCGCGCCGCCCGAACTGAGCAGCCGCCGGTGGCTCATCCGATCGGCCAGCGCGCCATCGGGCAGGCCGCGCAGCGTGAAGGCGACCGCCGGGTCGGCGGCGAGGCGTTCGGCCAGCAGCATGATGGCGCAGCAGACATGCTTTGACCAACCGCCGCCCTCGGCCAGACCATCGGGCGTGTCCGGGCAGGTGCTGCTCAGCCGCACCGCGTCGGGCGAGGCCGGCAGCAGGCTCAACCCCAGCGGGCTGAAGACCTCCTCGACGCCCTGGGGCAGGCGACCGCCCAGCACCTCGGCGGCGATGTGCGGCTGCTCGTTGAGTTGGTCGGCGATCTCGTCCCACTGCTCGGGCGTGAACACGTCGACCTTGATCTGGATGTCGTACGCACGGGTTCGCCGGCCCTGCACGCCCGCGCGCACCAGCCCGGGTTCGACGATCAGCGTCCGCGTCTGCCCGAGCCGCGCGTACTCGAGTCCTTCTTCGATGGCCGTCGGGCCCGCGCTCAGCTCGAGCAGACGCATCAAACGCCGCTCGGGCACGCTGGCGGGCTCTTCGCCCTCCTTGCGCTTCAGCCGGATGCCGCCCGACACGCGCCGAGGCTTGGTGGGCAGCGGCCGGGGGTGCGGCCGCAGCGGCGCATTGGGCTTGGTGAGGCTGTCGCGCAACGCCTGCACCGCCTTCTCGGTGGTGTCGGGCTTGCGATCGGGCGTGTCGTCGCCGGGGCGTTTGTCAGCCATTATGCGGCCTCGTCATCGCCAACGGCGTCGCCGCGGAGCGTCAGCAGATCGCGCAACTGCGAGGTATCCAACTCGGTCAACCACCGCTCGCCCGCGCCCACGATCTGCTCGGCCAGCTCGGTCTTCTGCTCGATCATGGCGTCGATGCGTTCCTCGAGCGTGCCGCGCACGACGAACTTGTGCACCTGCACCCGACGTGTCTGCCCGATGCGATAGGCCCGGTCGGTCGCCTGGTTTTCCACGGCCGGGTTCCACCAGCGGTCGAAGTGGAACACATGCGTGGCGGCGGTCAGGTTCAGGCCGACGCCGCCGGCCTTGAGGCTCAGGATCAGGAGCGGCGTCGTGCCGTCGGCCTTCTGGAACTTGTCGATCAGGTCCTGCCGCTGCTTCTGCGTCGTCCCGCCGTGCAGGAAGAGCACGGGCTTGCCGAGCTCCTGTTGCAGCAGCGACACGAGCAGCCGCCCCATCTGGCGGAACTGGGTGAAGAGCAGGGCCTGGTCGCCCGAGGCGATGACCTCTTGGAGCATCTCGACCAGCCGCACGCACTTGCCGCTGCGCGTCGCGTCGGGAGCGCCGGGCAGGCCGAAGTCGTGGTCTTTCAAAAGTTGTGAAGGGTGGTTGCAGATCTGCTTGAGGCGGATGAGCGTGCTCAGGACCATGCCGCGGCGGTGCATGCCCTCGACGCGGTCGATGTCGCGCAGCATCGTGTTGACCGTGGCCTCGTACAGCGCCGCCTGCTCGCTCGTCAGGTGGCAATACTCGCGGCTCTCGACCTTCTCGGGCAAGTCGCCCGCCACGCCCTCGTCGGTCTTGAGCCGACGCAAGATGAACGGCCGGACGAGCCGGCGCAACTGCTCGCGCCGCCCTTTGTCGCTGTACCGCTCGATGGGCAGGCTGAACCGCCGGCGGAAGTTGCCGATGGTGCCCAGGTACCCGGGATTACAGAAGTCGATGATCGACCAGAGTTCACTGAGGCGGTTCTCGACCGGAGTACCCGTGAGTGCCAGACGATGGTCGGCGTGCAACTGCCGCACGCTCTGCGCCTGTTTGGCCGCGGGGTTCTTGATGTTCTGGGCTTCGTCCAAGATGATCCGCCGCCACGGCATGCGCCCGAGCAACTCCTGATCCCGGTGCGCGAGCGCGTAGGTCGTCAGCACCACGTCGGTGTTGCCCGCCCGCGCGAGGAACGCCTCGTCCTGGTGCCGCTCGGCCCCGTGGTGCACCATCACCTTCAGGCTCGGGCAGAACCTCCGCGCCTCGTGCTCCCAGTTGCCCAACACGCTCATGGGCACCACCGCCAGCGTCGGCGGAATCGGCGCTTCGGCGTATGGCCCCTGCGCGTGCAGGTAGCGCTCGCGCGCCAGCAATGCCAGCACCTGGATGGTCTTGCCAAGGCCCATATCGTCGGCCAAACAGGCACCGAAGCCGAAGCGTTCGAGGAAGGCCATCCACGCCACGCCGCGCAACTGGTAGGGACGCAGCTCGCCGTGGAACGTCGGCGGCGCTTCGACCTCGGGCAGCGTCTGCGATTGATCGCTCGAGCCGAACACCGCGCCCAGCCAGCCGCTGGTCTCGATGCCGACGATGGGCAGGGCCGCGCCCTCTTCATCCATCGAACCGTGCGCCATGCGGATGGCCT
>CAYGTM010000228.1:3819-4324 GCA_964352795.1 uncultured Phycisphaera sp. | reverse complement strand
CGCTGGCCTGGTCCCCGGCCGACAGCGGGGTGCGCGGGGGCGAAACCCCCATCCTTCATTTGCGCGAGAACTTGGCAGGGCGGCCGCCGATGGCCGACTCGATGTCGGCCGCCGGCGGTGTGCCCGACCGCGTCGCGCTCGCCACCCTTGCCGATCGCCGCCGCCTGGGCATGGTCCTCCCCCAAGGCTCCGATCCGACCATCCCGGCCAGCGTCGCGGAGGTCTTCGAGCGCGGGGGCTCTCGGTCACTACTGACCAGCATGGAAGTCAAGGCCGAGCCGGCCGCCCTGAATCCGTCGGTTCCAGGATTCCAACTCGCGACCCAGGGTTGGACACAACTCGCGCGGCAGATCACCACGATGCGTACCAGGCTCGGGGTCGAAACCACCGTCATCCTCGAAGTGGGCCGAGACTCCAACGATCCGAGCCACGCCAGCGGCGGAGACCGGGCCTATTTGGCTCTCGATAACAGCCAACTTTGGGACGATTCTCTCGTGTCGTTGAT
>CAYGTM010000228.1:0-3809 GCA_964352795.1 uncultured Phycisphaera sp. | reverse complement strand
GGTGGCACATCGGACCGCTGGGCACCGATGCGCTCGCCGCAACGCCCGAGAACCTATCCCGCCTGGGTGCCATCGCGACCAGACTCGACCGGCTCGCCCCGGACCCCATCGTTGGTGTTCCGTGGGCGGGTGCGTTTGATCCGGCCGCTGCCACGCTGCCCGAAGCACCACAGGATACTGGCCGCCGATGGGCCCTCACCGTGCGCGCGCCGGCGGATGCCGATGGCCCGTGGACGCGCGAGGTTGCCACTCGCCTGCAAGGCAGGGTCGACGGCGGCGACATCGCCGAGGGCATCATCGTGCTCGGCTCGCTTGACGTGCCGCTCCACGGCCGCCGCGCGGGCGTCGGCCTGTTGGCAGAGCAGATATTGGCATTCTGGGACACGCTCGCGCCCATCATCACAACGACAGGGTTCGAGGTGCCCGACGCTTCATTGCGTCTGGCCTTGGCCGAGCCCTATCTATGGCCTGTGGGCTCGACTCGCCCGGAGGTTTCCGCTCGTTTGGCCGCCTGGCGTGGGATTGGTGATCGCTTAGTTGGCCTGCGACGCATCTACGGCTTCGAGAGCATCGACGGCGTGCTCGCGAGCGTGTACGAACCGGCCGTCGCTCGCGTGGACGGCAGTGGCGGCCTGCTCGTGCTGCGACCTTCGCCCACCGCGGCCGTCGATCACTTCGAGCTCTACCTCGGCGAGAACGCCATCCGCGTCTACGACGTGTTCGGCAACGTGAGCGAGATCGACGCCACCGAGGTGCCCGAGCCCTTCGTCCCAACGCCGCGGCTCGTCCATCGCATCCCCATCGGCGACCTGCCCGTGTTCGTCGAGGGCATCGATACCGACCTGCTCATGTTCATCGCGTCGCTGCGGCTCGAGCCCGATTTGCTGCCTGCCATCGACGCCGAGCACCAGGCCGCCCTGGTGATGCGCAACCCTTGGCCCGGGGTCACGTCGGTGCGGGCCCGCATCGTGTCGCCCGGCGGCTTCGGCGGGCTGCCCGTGAGCGAACGCTCGTGGGAGATTTCCCCCCGACTCACCGACCTGCTGCTCGAAGGCGGCCAGGAGCGACGCACACCCATCAATATCCGTTTTCGCCGCAGCGAGCCGGCCGGCCGCAAGAGCCTTGGCCTCGAGCTCGACCTCCGCGGCGAGAACTCCGCCCGCCGCGTGCGCGTCGACGTGCCCTTCCGCATCGGGCTGGACTATCTCGACGTGACGGCGTCGGCCCGGCGTTCGGGCGACGGCGTGCTCGTGCTCGCCGAGGTCCGCAATCTGGGCCAGCGGTCCGTCACGCTCGAAGCCACCGCCATCTCGCCCGGTGCCGGCCGCCAGCGCGCCGTCATCGCCCAACTCGCTCCGGGCTCGACTGCGCGGCGCGAGCTCCTGTTGCGCGGCGTCAGTGCCACGGATGCCGAACGCATCATCCTGGCCATCGAAGACGTGGACGTGGGAGCAAGGCTCAACTACCAGGTGGACGTGCCCTAGCCGTCCCGCCGCAGCACCCACAACGCATACCCCGGCGAGGTCGGCTCCATGTCCTCGCCCGCCTCGTTGACACAGCCCCAGAGCGAAAAGGGCGAACGCGCGATCACCGCGTCCCACTGGGCCCGGTCGTAACTGCGAAGCCCATACGCCGATGGTACGATGCGCGTGCCGCTGGGCCTCGTCACCGCGAGCACGTTGTGCACTTGTTCGACGCGATCCCGCCCGCCGTGGGCCGGGGTGTATTGGACGATCTGATGCACCTTGAGGGACCCGCGAGCGCCGCTCCAGGTATCCTCGCTGGGCTGCTCAAAGCCGTACACGCTCAGGCTCAGGCCCACGACATACACCCCGCCCGGCCGCAACGCCCCATGCACGCGCCCCAGGTGGGCCATCAAGTCGCCGTCGTTCTCGAGATGCCGGATGGTGTTGATCGGGTTGAATGCCAACTCGAAGCGCCAGCTCGGCGCGAACGAGGCCACGTCGAACGTGCGCATGTCGGCCACGCCCAACCGGTACATCCACGCCTGCCCCTCGTCCATGCGCGAGCGCGAGTATTCGACCATCGCTTCCGACATATCGAACGCCGCGATGCGAATACCCTGGGCCACGGCCGCCCGCACATACCGGCCGCTGCCGCACGCGGGTTCGAGCCACGGGCCAGCCGGGTTGAGCCCCAGCCGATTTCCCAGCCGCCGGAGCCCGCGCACCTCCGCGGCGGTCCCCTTGCGGTGCAGCACGTCGTAGAGCATGGGCTCGTCGTAGAATCCCTCGGCGATCACGGGCGACGCTAGGTCGCCTGTTCGAGAGGAGGATGCCGAACATGACTCGATTCGGACGAGCCATCGCAGCGATGTTGGCCGTGCTCTTGTGCCTGGGCGTTATCGCCGTCGATCCCCGAACCAGCGATCCCCATCGCGTGTTCGAGGCCGCCCATCGCAGCGTGGTCATCGACGCTGGCTCGCGCACGATCCACTTCGACGGCTCGCCGCTCGCCGACGCCGCCCAGGTCGTCGATGCCGCCGAGCTCGAAGGCTACCTGCTGGTCGCCCAACGCGACGGCGTGGTACTCGTCTACGAGCTGCCCGCCCCCGAGGTCGACGGCGTGCCCACACTCGTCCAGCGTATCGAGAACCTCGGCCACGACATCCGCGCCATCATCGTCTCCATCGACACGGGCCGGGCCCTGCTGCTCTCGGCGGGCACGACGGAACTCTTTGGCCTGCGCATCCATGAACGCGACGTGATCGACCGCGGCGACGTGAAAGAGCCCGCCTACTTCGGCCACGCACGATTCCTCGACTTCCTGCGAGACGACGCGAGCAACACCCAGCAGCCGCGGGCTTTCGCCATCGGTGCCCAGGTGATGGCCCTGGCGACAGACAAGGAACTGCTCGAAATTTTCTACCTCGACCGCAGCTACCGCGTGCTGGACCGCACGCCCCTGCCCGACGGCCTGGCCCGCGTCGACGCCATCACCCACACGGGCGCGCACTGGGTTCTCGCCGGCCTCGACACGCAAGCCGAACCCGTGCTGATGGCCTCCGACAAGATCGCCGGCCCCTGGAGCGACCTGGGCGTATCAACACTTGATGCCGTTCTTGCCGCCGACGACGACCCCATCGCCTGGCTGCCCGGCGGCTTCACCGTCTCCGATCGCCGAGTCGAACTGGCCATTCGAGGCGAACGCGGTGCCGTTGCTTCGTGGCCACTCTCGACCAAACACCTCACCAGCGAGAGCCTCGAAATCCGCTGGCTTTCACCCAAGTAGAGCTTGTTTGCCTATGTGATGCCTGCACAAACGGTCATACTATCGACCGATGCCCACACACCGCCTTGAAGTCCGATCCCTCCCCGACGCCGGCGATCCCCGCGCCAGCCGCCTCTTGCGAGAGGCCGCCGCCCTGGGCTACTCGCTGACCGCCGCCCGCACGGCCAAGGTCTACATCCTCGAAGGCGATCTCACCGCCGCTCAGCGTGACGCCATCGCCTCTGGCCTGCTGGTCAATCCTGTGACAGAATCCCTTGCGAGCGAGAACGGCCATGTCGGTATCACATTGGAGGTCCACCCGCTGCCCGGCGTCATGGACCCGGCCGCCCAATCCGTTCAGGAAGCCATCAGCGAGTTGCTCGGCGTCGAGATCGTGGCCTCGACCGGTGTTCGCTACGACCTCGAAGGCCTCGCCGCCGACGACGCCAAGGACGAGGCGACCACGTGGAGCGTCACCGACGCTCCCGGCCCGACCTTCGAGCACACCATCGCCGTCACCGAAGGCACGTGGATGAACCTCGACGTCAGCCCCGACGGATCGACGATCGTCTTTGATC
>CAYGTM010000227.1:0-4324 GCA_964352795.1 uncultured Phycisphaera sp. | reverse complement strand
TTGCTCGCACTGGCAGGCAGCGTGGTGGGGGTGCTGGGTCTCGGGTCGGTCGCGTGGGCGATTTCCTCGGGCCGACATGATCGGAATCAGGGTCATCCCGATGGCCAATAACAGTTCCCCATGCCGTGAACGCGACGGGCCCGGAATGCGAATAACTTGGGAGGCCTGACGGTACAACCATGCCCGACGATCCTTGTTGTTGGCCTAGAACACGGGCCGACGGCATCCGTTGAGCCGATGCGTTGGTTCTGGGCCGGGATATGAGGCACGGTCTTGGATGGACCGGGGCAGGAAACGCCAGGAGGCACCATGCGACAGACCGGAACGAGCACGCGAGTCTTCACTACCGCAGCGGCCCTGCTTGCCGCCTTTGGCATGGCCCTGGCGGCCCCCACCGCGCTGGGTTCTCAGAACTCCTCACGGAGCACGGGCACCGAGCAACCCCAGACCGTCGCGCCAACGGATCCAGCGGTCTGGTCGAGTGATCTGTGGGCGGCGGCCTCGCGAGGCGATCGTGCCGAGTTCCTCAAACTCCTGAACAGCGCGCCCAACAGCCCGCGCGACCCGATGCTGGCCGACTCGGCCGCGGCGCTGGGCATCGCGCTCGATGAGCACACGGTGGCCCGCCACGAGAAGGTCGAGGAGTATCGCCAGACGGTCACCGAGAGTCTGGCGACCTTGGCCGACGCGCCCGAACCGGCCGAGCGTGAGAAGGCCCTGCTCGAGGGCATGAGCGCGGCCATCGCGTTGCACATTCTGGCGGACGAAAAGGAAGCCGTGCTCCGCGACGCCGATGTCACGGCGTTGGTGGTTGCCGCCGACGAAGAGGCCCGCACCGCCGAGGCCGACGGTCGCTGGTACGCCGCCGCCGAGATGTTCGAGCGTCTGCACGCGCTGTACGAAGACGAGGGCACTTACCTCGCGGATCGCCAGCGCCAGCTCAAGCGGCTGTCGCTCATCGCCCTGTACGCCCCCGCGCGCAATCACGAGCTGCGCAGCGAACGCATCGTTGAGAGCGGCGAGGAAGCCCTCCCGCCCTTCAACCCCGCGGGCGAGTCGGTCGACGAGCGGCTGGAAGACATCGAGCCCCTCATGCTGATGTACGCCATGGCCAACGCCGACCGGCACCATGTGTCTGGGTCGAAGATGAAGGACCTGCTGGTCTCGGGCCTCAAGGGATTGCGTCTGCTGGCCGAAACCGAGGATCTCTACGAGCAGTACCCGCAACTGGCCGACGAGCAGGCCCGGTCACGGTTCATCGAGTTCATCGCCTCGCGCACGGCCGACTTGGAGCAGGCCCCCATCGCCACCGATCAGACGCTCCAGAGGGTGGTGAGCGACGTGCAGTCGTGGAACCGCCAGACCGTGAGGCTGCCAGACGCCCTGGTCCTTCGCGTGTTTGGCGACGGCGCGATGCGCGTGCTGGACGAGTATACCGAGATCATCTGGCCGTTCGATGTCCGCCAGTTCGAGCGCAGCACGCGCGGCAACTTCAGCGGCATCGGCGTGTCGATCCAGATGAACACGAAGCGGCAGATCCAAGTCGTCACGCCGCTGGACGGCACCCCCGCCCAGCGCGCGGGCGTGCGGGCCGAGGACATCATCACCAAGGTCAACGGCGATCCGACGATGGGCATCTCGCTCAACCAAGCGGTCGACAAGATCACCGGGCCCAAGGGCACGCCGGTGGACATCACCGTAACCCGCGGCGAAGAGGAAGAGAAGGAAGAGGTCACCTTCACCATCGTCCGCGACACCGTCGAGCTCAAGACCGTCAAGGGCTGGGAACGTGTCGACGCCGCCGAGGACCACTGGGATTGGATGATCGATCCGATGTACGGCATCGGGTACGTCCGCCTGACGGGCTTCACCGAGAACACCACCGGGGACTTCGACAAGGCCATTGCCGAGATGAAGAAGCAGGGCCTGCAAGGGCTCATCCTCGACCTGCGGTTCAACCGCGGCGGGCTGCTCGACCAGGCGGTCGAGATCACCAGCCGCTTCGTGGATTACTCCCAGAGCCGCCGATCATTCGGGCAGGTCGTGGTCTCGACGCGCAACGATCGCACCGACGGCACGGGCATGAACCCCGAGCGCCTGCAACGCCGCGACACCCCTCTGCCGGAGATTCCCGTCGTGGTGCTCATCAACGAGGGCAGCGCGTCGGCCAGCGAGATCGTGGCCGGTGCCATCCAGGATTACGCCAAGGCCTCGGCGGCCAAAGCGGTCATCCTGGGCCAGACCAGCTTCGGCAAGGGCAGCGTGCAGAACGTGCTGCCCATCGATCCCGAGCGGCGAAGCTCGCCCAGGGCCCTGATGAAGCTCACCACCCAGTACTACGTCCTGCCCGGCGGGCGGATGATCCACCGCGTGCCCGGCAAGGTCGAGCACGGCGTGGTGCCCGACATGTCGGTCTCGATGCTGCCCGAAAAGGTGGCCGAGAGCCTGATGCTTCGCCAGGAGGCCGACGTGCTGGTGCTCGACGAAGCGGGCAACCCCCCGGCTCTCGAAGACCGTCCCGATCCCTCGCGCCTGATCTCCGAAGCGATGGACCTGCAACTGCATTCTGCCCTGGTGCTCCTTCAGTCGCAGACCAGGCCGACCGGCGCCGCTGCGGCCATGCTGCCCGAGGATAAGGACCGGCGGACTCCCTGATCCCCACCCCAGATGGGCGACTTGGCAGGGGCGGGGCGTTAGACTTGGCTTCCAAGCCGCGCGCGCGGCCACTGACCAACGCCTGACAGCCCGGGCGGCAGACGCCCCCGAGCCCCGCGGAGCATTTCACCACCATGGCCCAAGCCACCACCACGTCGGGCAACGCGAGCGCCTCTTCGGCCGGCAACCGGGCCGTCGATGCCCTGGGTAATGACACGCTGCTGGGCTGGCTGCGATCGATGCAACTCATCCGCGAGTTTGAGACGCGCACACAGCAGGCGTACCAGCAGGCCAAGATCGGCGGTTTCTGCCACATCTATTCGGGTCAAGAGGCCTGCGCCGTGGGCACCATCGCCTGCACAAACGCCGACGACCCGGTCATCACTGCCTACCGCGACCACGGGCACGCCTTGGCGCGGAACATGACCGCCCGCTCGTGCATGGCCGAGATGTACGGCAAGATCGATGGCTGCGCCAAGGGCAAGGGCGGCTCAATGCACATGTTCGACAAGCCCAACCACCTGTACGGCGGGCACGGCATCGTCGGTGCCCAGACGCCCCTTGGCGCTGGGTTGGCCTTCGCCACTCGCTACGAGTGGGAGGTGTTAGGGACGGGCACGAAGAAGGTGTGCCTGTGCTATCTGGGCGACGGCGCGATCGACCAGGGTGCTTTTCACGAGGCGCTAAACCTGTCCTCGCTCTTCGGCCTGCCGGTGATCTACATCATCGAGAACAACGGCTACTCGATGGGCACGGCGATCAGCCGCCACACCGCGAACTCCGAGAACCTCATCTCCCGCGGCAAGAGCTACGGCATCCATTCCGTCCAGATCGACGGCTTGGACATCCGCGACGTGTACGACCAGTTCAAGCCCGTGGTCGACATGTGCCGCGAGGAGCAGAAGCCCGCCTTCGTTGACCTGCTGACCTATCGGTACCAGGGCCACTCGATGAGCGATCCGCAGAAGTATCGGACCAAGGATGAGGTCGACCAGTACAAGGGCAAGGATTCCATCGCCGCTCTCCTCGACTACCTCATGAACGACCGCCAGGCCATCGACGAGGACGGCTGGAAGGCCATGCGCGGCGAGATCCGCGACGAGGTCAAGGACGCGGTCGAGTTCGCCGGGTCGGCCGAAGCTCCCAGCGTGGAGGCCGAGTTGTATTCGGACGTGTTCGTCTATCCTCAGCCGAATTTGAGCCCGACCCGCGACTATGTGCATGGGGCGAAGAATCCGCTTCTCTAAGACCACTGGCCTGATTTCGCCCGATCAAATTCCGAAAAACTCGTGCTTTTGCCCATTTGAGCGGGGAAACTCCTAGGCATTCACCTAGTCATTCTGGTGCCGGATGGGTTATTCTTGCCCTCGCGTCGAGCGGCTTGCCGATGAAGGGCGACCCCCGACGCGTGGTTCCGGTATGGAGGCCGGAACTCGCACACGCCCCCGGTTCGGAAGCATCGAGCCGGCGGGCAGGTCAGAACCCATACCAAACAGGCACGCTTCATCACTTCGGTTCGTAGAGGTTCGAGGCATTGCACGGGTTGGGTAAGGTCGATAAGACCAACAGGCCGGGCAAGAAGCCGAGACTCGTGGGCGATCGGAATCGATGATGTTGGAGCGTCTGGGTGTGGGGCGCTGGAGGACACGATGCTCGATCGCCGCCGAAC
>CAYGTM010000226.1:0-4350 GCA_964352795.1 uncultured Phycisphaera sp. | reverse complement strand
GCAAATCCTGCGCAATCGCCTTGAAGCTGCGGTAGGCCCCCACAATCGCCGGATCGTCGGACCCGGTCAGGATGGTCATCGAAGCCGCGCCGCACTCCCCGCCGATCCAGCCCGCCTCGGCCTCGGGCAATCGCACGATCAGGTCTCCCCCGGTGCGCGCCAGGTTGGTCATCGCCCGCGCGAGATCCGCGTCCAATGACACGTCGGCATTCGCCGCTCCGAACAACTCGAGCCGCGCCGCCTCGTCGCCAAGCGTCAGCAAACCAACCGGCCGGCCCGAGGCCCGCTGCCGGTCGCGTGCGTACTGGCTGGCCCACGCCGCCGCCAGCACGGGCAGGTTGCCCAATACCAACAGCGAGAGCGTCGGCCGATGCGACGTACCAACCGGCTTGAGTTCCGCTTGGGTACGCGGCAACTCGGGCTCGGGGGTGTCGTATTTGGCGTCACCAAGGAACAACGCGGCCAACTCGTCGGTCACGCCATCGGGCACGTCGGCATGGCCATACCGGCCGCTGGCCTGGGCCTCGCGGAAGTGGTGCAGTACCCCGTTGGTCGGGGCGGTGGGCGTCGATGGTGGTTGGCTGGACATATTCGGGGCGCTCCGTCGCGTGTGTCCCGCTCGGAAATCCTCCGAGCGTCTGGGCCTGCTCTTACGCGGCAGGCTGGGGGCCGTCCCGGCTCGCCTGTGGCGAAGAACCGGAACTGCCGTGACCACCGAAAACCTCGGCGATGCTGTTGGGCTCGCCGAAGGGGTTGGTCACGGCAACGGGATTGAACGGATCGGCCGTCCAGAACCCGTCGACGATCAATCGATACGAGTGCCGACCGGGCGGCAGTTCGAGCTTCAGGGCATGGACGCCCAGGTTCTGATATCGGTCAAGGCGGTGGCTCTGGGCCGACCAATGGTTGAACTCGCCAGCCGCCGCCACGCTCTGGCCCAGGCCGATGGGTTGCACAAGCCACACGCCCCCGCGCACCGGATGGGTGCCGAATGCCTCCGAGCCGCGCTTCGGCAGCAGCAATCGCTCCAACTCAAGGCTCGCGTCGTGTGTGGCCGCCGAGGCCGAAGGCTCGCTGAATGACGGCTGCCGCGCGGGCGGCTTCGGGCGCTGGTCGGGCGCATCCAGTTCCATCGCACGCCGGGCACGCTCGGCCACCTGGGCCACCGATTGCGGGCCGGCCGGGTGCTCGATGTTCGCTTTCCAAGGATCATCAACCGGCTTCGGAATGGCCGGCGCAGGGCTGGACGCCTCGATGGTTTGGACCGCACTGGCTGGTTCGCCAAGGAGCCATTCGGCCAGTTCCGCATAATCGCGGGCCGCTTGCGATTGCGGGGCGTACTCACCCACGGGCCGGCCGAACGTGGCCGCTTCCTTGACCTTGTCGTCCTTGTGGATCACCGTCTGGCACACTTGCGAGCCGAAACGGGCCCGGAGTTGCTCGAGCAGCTCGCACGGCAGGGCGGCTTCGGGCTCGTGGATGGTCGGCACGATCCAATGCCGGGCCTGCCGCCCCAGCCGCTGACCCAGGCTACGCAGCGTGGCCACCTGCCGGCTGGCACCCTGCTGGGCGAAGTAACTCATCTCGACGGGGATCAGCACCTCGTCGGCCGCGCACAGCGCGTTGTACGTCAAGAGGCCGATGGACGGCGAGCAATCGATGATCGCCAGGTCGTAGCCATTGAGAGCCCCGAGCAGCCTGGCCAGACGCTGGTCCTTGTCTTCGAGTGTCGCAAGCCCGCCACGGCTGGCCTCAAGGCCGGCCAGTTTCATTCGGCTGGGCAACAGATCAAGATTCCGACCGATGCGCCAGAGGAGTTTCGTCAGGTCGAGTTTCGTGGGGTCGGCCGCGAGCATGGCGTCGCCGACGTCGTACTCAATGTGGGCTTCGGGGATCGCAAGGCCGGCGGCACAGTGCGATTGGGGGTCCATGTCCACCAGCAGGACACGCTTTCCGCGAGAGGCAAGGGCCCCCGCCAAGCTGATGGCAGTCGTGGTCTTCCCACAGCCGCCTTTCTGGTTCACGATGGCAATCGTGCGCATACGGGAGGACCTATCCCCTGTGAACGCGCGGGCTCACAAGCCCGGTGCGTCCTCAGACATTGAAACCTCCCTCTGTCGACCCTTCCGCCCGCGTTATCGGGATGTTCGCCCGAACGCCTCCAAAGATGGTCTCCAAGCCACCCCGATGGTCCAGATTACCACCAATTCTGGGGATTACCGACAGGCTGCCACACATCAGAGCACCGAACGCCACGCCTCGGCCAAAGCCTCATCGCCCGGGTCGACCAACATCGTGACGCCGCTGCTCGTGGGCAGAACCAGACGCAACCTGCCGCCGCTCGCCTTCTTGTCCTGACGCATTGCGGCGATCAGCACGGCCTCGCCGGGCGCGGAGTCGAGCCTGGGCGGCAGGCCCGCCGCTCGGACGGTTCCTTCGATCGCCTCGCGCAACCCAAGCGAGCCCATGCCGACCACCTCGGCAAGCCTCGCGGCGGCGATGAGGCCGAGCCCGACCGCCTCGCCGTGGCGAGGATGAGTCCTCTGGCCATCGATGGTCACGCGCGTCGAGTCGCACCCTTCGATGGCGTGCGCGAATGTGTGGCCCAGGTTCAGGGCCCGCCGACCGGGGGTCGAGCCGGTCGCCGTCTCCCGCTCGTCGCCGGCGACAACGCCGGCCTTCAGTTCCACGTTCCGCTCGACCAGCGACGCCAACAGATCGGCGTCGCCCGCCAGCAATCGGGGCAGGGCATCGTTGAGCCCAGCAAGAGAAAGCACCCCACGCCCGCCCTCGCCCGAGATCACCGCGTGCTTGATGCACTCGGCCAGACCGCCCCGCAGCTCGCGCGGAGGCAACGAAGCCAGAGCGTCCACATCGGCCACCACCAGCGATGGCTGGTGGAACACGCCCGCCGCGTTCTTGAGCAACACGGCCGATCCATCGATGCTCGCCCGCAGGTTCACGCCCGTCTTGCCGCCCACCGAGGCGTCGACCATCGCCAGCAGCGTGGTCGGACACTGGACCACGCGCACGCCCCGGCGGTGCAACCCCGCGGCCAGCCCGGCGACATCACCCAGGATGCCCCCGCCCAGCGCGACCACAAGATCGCTCCGCTCGAGTTGGGCTTCGGCGAGCGCCACGAGCGCGCGCTCGAGCGTGGCGATGGACTTTGACGTTTCGTCGAGGCGGAACTCGGTACGAGTGATATGAGCGTGTGCCAAGGAGGCAGCCGTCGCATCGCGTCTCTCGCGCGGCACGCCGGTGTCCTCGAAGATGTGGACACGGCGGGCTTCGATGCCCGCATCCCCGCATACCTCGCCCAAGCGACCAAGCAACCTCCGACCCACCCGTACGTCGTAGCCGCCGTCGGCCAGCGCGACACGCACGCAAGGCTGGCCGTCCCCGGTCATTGCGGGAAACGCTCATCGGGCCGCAGCCCTGCGCGGTTGCGATCGATCTGGTCGGGCCGGGCCCAGGCCACCTCGTCGGCATCGGGATAGAGGCTCTCCACGTCGTAGTGGGCCCGTGTGTTGGGCTCGAAGATGTGCAGCACCACGTCGACGAAGTCGGCCAGCAGCCACGTCGCACGCTCGTCGCGGGCCTGGCGGACGGCGGCCATGCCCCCGTCGGCAGCGAGTTCCATCGCGTGGTCGAGCACGGAGTTCATCTGGCGGTCGCTGGTACCCGAGGCGATGATGATGTAGTCGGTCACCGGACTCTGGCCGGTCACGTCGAGGACGACCACCTTTTCGCACTTGTCGTCGGCAAGCAGGCGGGCCAGATCGATGGCCATGGCCAGGGCATCGTCGGTGTTGCCCCGCCTGGTGGCGGATTGGGTGTCGAGCTTGATGGGCTGGGCGTCGTCGTTGTGTGGCATTGGCGTCGAGGAATCCATGTACGGGGAGGGTAGGGGCACGCTTGATCACGGGATCCGATGCCGAGCCCGACGCGCGAGAGGCTTATGCAAGAATCTCGCTTCTCAGGCATGAATCCAGCTCAATCCTTCTCCGTGTCCTTCGGGATCTCCGCGTTCAACATCTTGAAATCGGAGGTGGCGGAAGATCCTGCGTATGGGCATTGACCCAGTGTATCAAAAAAGAAAACGGCCCGGATTGCTCCGGGCCGTCTCAAGTTCAAAGCGGTCGAGATTTTCCTCGCCAGCCGTCACCGGCTGGCTCGTCGCGTTGCCGTGGATTGCTCCGCAGCGTTACGAACGAGAGTGTACTGACGATTTTTCATCGCTCGCTGGAGTTCGCACTCCGTGGACTGCTTCGGTCAAAAGCATTCCGGCGAGTCTAAGGAAATCCCTTAGAAAGGAGGTGATCCAGCCGCAGGTTCTCCTACGGCTAC
>CAYGTM010000225.1:0-4378 GCA_964352795.1 uncultured Phycisphaera sp. | reverse complement strand
TCTCGGCGGCGACCTTCTTGGCCCGGTTGACGTAATGGTCGGGCGAGTCGCCCGGGGCGTTCTACATGGACCAGTACCACAGCCAGTGGAACATCGAGGCTCACGAGGTGAGCACCGGGCCCGAGTTGTACGACGACAGCGAGGGCGGGAACGTCGATGCCATCGTCGTGGGCACGGGCACGGGCGGCACCATCTCGGGCATCGGGCGGTACTTCAAGAGGATGGGCGCCAAGACCCTCATCGTGGGCGTCGACCCGCTGGGCAGCGTGCATTACAGCATCTTCCACACCGGCGAGCCCAGCACGCCGTATGTCTACAAGGTCGAGGGACTCGGTGAAGACATCGTCTGCCGGGCGTTCGATCCGAGCGTCGTCGACGAGATGCACCAGGTGAACGACTACGAGTGCTTTACCATGGCGCGCCGGCTCATCCGCGAGGAGGGCCTGTTCTGCGGCGGCTCTTCGGGTGGCATGGTGCATGTGGCCATCGAGGTCGCCAAGCGACTGGGGAAAGGCAAGAGCGTCATCGCCATCTGCCCCGACAGCGGCACGCGCTACGTCACCAAGTATCTCAACGACGAATGGATGAACATGCACGGCTTCCTCGAGAAGCCCCGCGGCCTGGGCGTGGTGGGCGACATGATCGACCGCTCGGTCAAGATCATCACTGCCAACGAGGACAAGCCCCTGCGCGACGTGATCGACCTCATGCGTCGCCACGGCATCAGCCAGGTGCCCATCACCGACGACGCCGGCAAGCCGCTGGGCATGGTCCACGAGATCGACATCCTCCGCGGGTTGCAACGGGGCGAGGTCACCATCGACTCGCCCGTCAGCGTCATCGAGACGCAGATCGGCGGCCTGCTCAGCCCCTCGGCCCGTGTCGAAGAGCTCTACGGCGTGTTCGGCCAGCAGCAGGCGGCGATCGTGGTCAGCGATGGCAAGATCGTGGGCGTGCTCAGCGAGATCGACCTCATCGAGCACCTGGCGCGAGCGGGCGGCAACGGTGTTGCGAGCGGGATGCAGCCGGCAGGGGTGTGAATCGCCTTCGCGCCCTGCACCATACCATCCACGCCAATGAGCAAAGACCACACCCAGACGCGGCTCACCCCCCAGCAGCTCCAGCGGCGACGCAAGCTGGTCGATCCGGTGAATCGGATGTTCGAGAGCGGGCAACTGGCCGAAGCACGCAGGCTGGGTTTGGCGGGCCTCAAGAAGTTGCCCGGCGATGCGCACCTGCACCTGCTCCTGGCGGCGATCGCCGAGCGTGAGGGCGACGTGGCCCTCGTCCGCCACCATGGTCGCAAGGCCCTGGGGCAGGGACCCAACGCCGGCGCGTTCGCGGTGCTCAGCACGATCGAGCGGCACGCGGCCAACACCGAACTGGCCTTGGAGCTGTGCGACAAGGCGCTCGAACTGGTTCCCGGCGATGTGTCACTGCGCATCCATCGGGCGGGCTGCCTCGAGGAGGCCGGGCGCACGGACGAGGCCAAGGCCGTCGTGGACGCCATGATGGCCGAACTGGCATCGAAGAACCAGCCCCTGCCCCACCACCTGCGCTACGAGCACGCGAAGCTCCGGGTGGCGGCCAAGGACTACGACGGCGCCATCGAGATCATCGACACGCTGACCGGCGAGGCCGACACGCCACACAAGCTGCGCGGCCCGGTGTGGTACCTGCGTGCCAAGGCGCTCGACCGGGCGGGGCGGTACGCCGAAGCGTTCCAGGCCGCGAAGGCGGGCAACGGGCACGACCAGAAGCCCTTCGACCCCGACGAGTACGAGCGCCAGACCACCGCCATCATCGAGATGTGGTCCAAGCCGAACATGGCCCGGTTCCCCAAGAGCACCTGCACGAGCGAGGTGCCGGTGTTCGTGGCGGGCATGCCGCGATCGGGCACGAGCCTGCTCGACCAGATCATCCACGCGCACCCCAAGGGCGCGGGCGTGGGCGAGCTCGACACGCTCGAGCGATTCGCGTCCCAGGTTCAAGAGGCCTACACGCCCGACGCCCCGGTCGGCAAGCAGTTCGGCAGCTACGGCGCGTTCAAGTGGAACCCCGCGGCGTTCGACTATCTGCGCGAGATCACCAAGATCGCGCCCGGCGCCACGCGCATCGCCAATAAGGCGCTCGCCAACACGCGGATCGCGGGCGTGCTGGCCCATGTGTATCCCAACACCCGCATCATCCACATCCGCCGCGATCCGCGAGACGTGGCCCTGTCGTGCTACATGGGCTCGTTCAACAACGACATCCTGCCCTGGACCACCAAGCTCGAATGGATCGCCAAGGCGTACGAGCAGAGCGAGCGGCTGATGACGCACTGGAAGGACGTTCTCGACGTGCCGATCCTCGAGGTTCGCTACGAGCAGCTCGTCGCCGATCCAGAGGCGCAGCTGCCCCGGGTGATCGAGTTCCTCGGCTTGCCGTGGGACGACGCCTGCCGCGACTTCTCCAAGACCAAGCGGACGCTGCGGACGCTGAGTTACGACCAAGTGAACCGGCCGCTCTACACCACTTCGGCCGGGCGGCACGAGAACTACGCCGAGCAGCTCGAGGGCGTCGAGTTTCCCGAGTATCCGTAGCACGCCCTGGCGACCGCGATCCGCCAATGATCCTCGATGCGTCGGGCGCGCGATGAACCGGTTTCGATCCGCGACCATCGGGGCCGCACATGCCAGCCGATGCGCGACCTCGCGCCCTTGCCGTCGATGTTCGCGTTCCGCCGGCCGGAGTTGCCCCTCGACACGCGCACACGCAAGCTGCTGCGGGTCGCCGTGGTCGCCTGGTCGGTTTCGGTCTTTCTGATGGTGCTGCTGGCGTGCCTGGCGATGGTCGCCGCCGCCGGGCTCGCGTGGTTGGCCCTTGGCGTGCTCTGGGTGCCGATCCTGGTGGGCGTCCTCGCCGCGATGCTCGCGTCGAACCTGGCGCGTCGCATGGCGCGCACGCACTGGGCAAGAGCGGGACGCCACGCGAGCGCCCACCTCCTGGCCGCCCGCGGCCAGTGCCCCGCGTGCGCGTCATGGCTCTTGTCGACGCCGCCGCAGTCCGACGGCCTGACCCCATGCCCCAAGTGCGCGACCGCCTGGAAGGCCGGGAATATGGGAGGCTGCCCCGGCTGCGGCTACGACATGTCTCTGGTGCCCGCGTCGGCCGGCCCGCTGGCGATCTGTCCCGAGTGCGCGACGCTGAGCGTGGCCAATGCCGAGCACCGGTCCGGGGCCGCGCCCCCGATCGCCCCTTTCTAACATCCACCCATGCCATACGACGCCACCATCCGCCTTATCGCCCTTTGCCTGCTCGCGCTGGCGGCGCTGTGGCTCGTGCTGGCGGCGGTGGGCTTGCGCCCGCGCGCGATGCGTCTCAGGCGAACCCTCAAGCGTTCCGGCCCCGGCACGCTCGTGTGCGGCGCGTGCGGGCATCCGGCGGTGTCGCTAGGCAGCATCGACACCTGCCCCGAGTGCGGTTCCATCTATGCGAGCGTTGGTCTCGATGGGGTCGGCACCGCGCCCAGGTGGTCGCCGCCGCTTTCCATTCTGGCGGTGTTCCTGCTCGGGTTGTGGGCGCTGGGGTCGCTCACGCTCGCGCCGGTGGCCGCGCGGTGGGCGAACATGCGAACGATCGGCTCGGCCGAGCTCGAGCGGTGGCAGTCGCGTGCCGCGTTGGTGCCCTCGCACTTCGACCTGACCACCGGGCGCCTCCCGCCGGTCGCCGCGGAGTTGGAGCGCACCCTGATCGGCCCCGCCACGCTTCCCGCGGGCTCGACACGCAGAGCCCCGCTGTCGGGAACCATCACGCTTCGCCTGACCCACGGCCCGGCGGCGCTCGGGGCAGAGAGCATCTGGAGACAACGTGCGCAGGCCGGTCCCGCCCTGGCGATCACCGGCCACTTCGGCCCGACAGCCAACGCGATGCCAACGCCGGTGCATGCTGGTTTGCTGGCCAGCCCGTGGGACGCCATGCACGCCAGTACGCCGACGGCAACGCTGCACTGGACCGTGGGAAGCGAACACTGGACGCTCACGGACTCCACCGGCGGCTCGCGGACCACGGGTTCTGGCTTGCACGCGGGCGTTCAGGCCATGGCAAGGCGAGTGGGCGTGGACGCGATCGATCAGGCTCCGGGCGCCACGCGGCCGGGATTGGGCGAAAGCGTCAAGGTCGCCACGGAGTCGCGCTTCACGCACCAACTGCGAACACTCCGCGAGCACGAAGGCATGGTCATGGGCTTCGGCACCATGCGCGTCATCGGCGAGGTCACCGCGACACCCACGCGGCTGGTCGTCCACCCCGCCGCGCCCTGGGGCCTGGCCGCCGCCCTGGCCACGAGCGCTTGGCTCCTGCTCGTGGCCGCCCTGCTCGTGCTCGTGTCCTGGCG
>CAYGTM010000224.1:0-4380 GCA_964352795.1 uncultured Phycisphaera sp. | reverse complement strand
GCCCTGGGCTGGGCGGGCACTGCATCCCCATCGATCCGTTCTACCTGACGTGGAAGGCCCGCGAGTTCGGGCACGTCACGCGATTTATCGAGCTGGCCGGCGAGATCAACCACGCCATGCCGTCGTATGTGGTCGATCGCCTGGCCGAGGCGCTCAACACCCGCGGCAAGCCGGTGCATGGCTCGCGCGTGCTGGTTCTGGGGCTAGCGTACAAGCCCGACGTGGACGACACGCGCGAGAGCCCATCGTTCGAGATCATCGAGCTGCTGCGCCATCGCGGCGCGAGCGTGGACTACAGCGATCCGCACGTGGCCAAAACCGTGCCCGTGCGCAAGCACGACCTCCAGATGCACTCGGTGGCGCTGACGCCCGAGAACATCAAACGCTACGACGCGGTGATCGTGGTAACCAACCACAAGACCTTCGACTACGGCGCCATCGCCCAGCACGCGGCCCTGGTGGTCGACACTCGCAACGCCATGGCCGCCCACGCTCCGAGCATGGGGAACCGGCTGGTCAAGGCCTGAATCGTGGCCGCGGCCCTGGCCAGCACACAGATGCCCGACGCGACCGCGACGGGGAGCGCAGTGCGCGCCTTTGACGGCATCATCTGCTTCGGCGGGGTCGACTGGTGGTACCACAATCGCGGACATTACGACATCCAGATGATGCGCGAGCTGAGCGCGCATGTGCCCGTGTTGTATGTCAACTCCATCGGCATGCGCGTGCCCAAACCCGGCAAGGGCGGGATGTTCGCCCGGCGCGTGCTGCGCAAGCTCAAGAGCCTGCGGCACGGGCTCACGCGCGTGCGCGAGAACTTCTGGGTGTTCAGCCCGGTGGTCGCGCCAGCAGGCATGGGTGCCGGTGCGAACGAGGGAGCGCTGGCCTGGCAGGTGCGCCGGGCCGCGCGCAAGGCGGGCATCCGCAATCCGCTGGTCTGGGTTGCCTGCCCGCCCGGTCAGCCGGTGGTCGACGCGCTCGACCCCGTGGGCGTGGTGTACCAACGCACCGATCGCTTCGAGGAGTTCAAGGGTGTCGACCGCGAACGCATCACGCGGTTCGATCGGCTGCTCAAGGACCGGGCCGACGTGACGCTGTTCTGCTCGAGTTGGCTGATGGACCAGGAACGCGAGCAGCCGCGCCAAGCGGTCTTTGTCGATCACGGCGTGGACTACGCGCCCTTCGAGGCCGCCGGCCTTGGTGAAACGCCGCTTCCCGAAGACACCACCGACCTGCCGCGTCCGGTGGTGGGCTTCATCGGTGGCATCGACGCGCACAACTTCGACCCCGACCTGCTGCTCGAAGTCGCTCGAGCAGTTCCCGAGGCAACGTTCATGCTCGTGGGCGGATGCAGCCTGCCCGAGGGCTGGTGCCCGCTGCCCAACGTAAGGTTGCTCGGCCAGCGCCCCTACGACGCGGTGGCGGGCTACATGGCCGCCGCCGACGTGCTCATTATGCCGTGGAATCGCAGTGAATGGATCCGCGCCTGCAACCCGGTGAAGTTGAAGGAGTATCTCGCGGTGGGGCGGCCCATCGTGAGCACGCCCTTCCCCGAACTCGAGCGATACGAGGGGCTGGTGCGCGTGGGTGGGTCGGCCGAAGCGTTTGCAGTACACGTGCGCGAGGCGCTGGCCGGGTGTTTCGACCCAACGCCGGGGCGCGAGCGCGTGCGTGAACAGACATGGACGGCCAAGGCCGACGCCGTGCTCGACGCCTTGCGCGCCACTGGCGTAGCCCGAGTACGAGCGCCATGACCGCGGCGGCCGCCACCATTCCCAAGACGGGCGCACCACGCGGTTGGACACCCACGCGCCTGGGTTGGCTGTTCGCATTGCTCACGCTGGCCGTGCTGGCGGGGCTGCCCTCGTGGCAGAATATCTTCGATCTGGCCCGGCGCAGCGACGAGTATTCCCACATGCTGCTCGTGCTGCCGGTGGCCGGGCTGCTGCTGTGGCAACGGCGCGAGCGGCTGGCGGCGGTCGCGCCTCGCTACTCGCTCTGGGGCGTGGGTCTGGCTGCATTGGGCGTGGCGATGGACTTCGCTGGCTTTGCGTCCCAGATCGACCTTCTCAAGGACCTGGGCATGGTGGTGATGGTCGTGGCCCCGGTGGTCGCCGTCGCGGGGTGGCGATGGCCGCTGGCGGCGTTGCCCGCGTTCGGCGTGCTGCTGTTCCTGGTGCCCGTGCCGGGCCGGGTGCGGCAGCGGATCGCCCTGCCGCTCCAGGAAGTGTCGGCCACGATCACCGAATATGTGATGGACTTCATCGGCCAGCCCATCCTGCGGATGGGCAACGTGCTGCAAATCAACGGCGTGGACGTGGCCGTGGCCGAGGCGTGCAACGGCATGCGCATGGTGGTGGCGCTCGCACTGGTGGCGTACGCCTTCGCGTTCTCCATCCCGCTGAGGCCTTGGGCCCGGGTCGCCATCCTGCTGCTCAGCCCGCTGGTGGCCGTGTTCGCCAACGTCTTGCGGCTGGGGCCCACGGTGCTGTTCTACGGCTACGCCGACCGCGAGGTGGCCGACTTTGCCCACGACGTGAGCGGGTGGGTCGTGCTTCTGGTGGCGCTGGGCGTGATGTGGGGTTCGGTGGCCTTGTGCCGCTGGCTCGAACTGCCGATCGAACCCAACCGTGCGGGGGCACGAAAGACCCAGGGAGGAACATGAGCCGCGTAGCACGAAAACCCGTTTCGGCCCTGCTGGCCGCTCCGCTAACGGCGATCATCCTTGCCGGGATGGGTGGGTATTCCCTTGCCTCTATCCGGCCCACTGGCGGCGAGGCGTATTTCGCCCGGGTGCGGGTGGCCATCGATGCCCTACCGATGCAAATCGACGGCTACATCGGCGTCGATCGCCCGGCGTTGCCAGCCGCGGTCGAGATGCTGCGGCCTAACCGGCTGCTACAGCGCGAGTACACCGACCCATTGACGGGCTCGAGTTTCTCGGTCCTTGTGGTGCATTGCGGCGATGTTCGGGATATGATGGGACATTATCCCCCGGTGTGCTATCCGAGCAACGGGTGGGAAGTGGAAAGCACGAGCGGAGAAGCGATCGAACGCTCGCAAGGCGGTCCGATACCCATCACCCGATACCAGGTGAGCCGGGATGACGGCTCGCTGAGGCTTTCGAGGGTGATCGCAAACACGTTCGTGGTCCCGCGAGCCGATGACCCCTTGGGGCGCGACGATCGCGCCCTGGACAGCGTGACGCGGACGCGGTGGAGTTCGGGACTCGGGGCGGCCCAGGTCCAGATCATCACCGATGCGCAGATGGACCCGGCCGACCGGGAGAGGATCGAGCGGAGCCTCGCCGATCGGCTGGAGGGCCTGATCGGGGCGGTCTCCAAGGGCCGGGAAGGTGAAGGGGAGAGCACGTGAGCAGCCAGCAGGACCCGCATCTGGACGCCTGGATGGAGCCCGAGGCTCCGCAAGGGCAGGGTCAGACGACCAACCCCATCATGCTGGTGCATCGCGCGCTGCGCGGTCGGTATGTGCCGGCGTTGGCTATTGGGTTGGCGCTGGCCATTCCCGGATCGCTGGTGGGATATAAGTTGATGCCTCCGGTCTATACAAGTACGGGGATGGTGACCATCGACCCCACGCGCCCGGTGGTGCTCTACGAGAACGAGGTCAATGAGGCCATTACCGGCTTTGAATCGTTCGTGCGCTCACAGGCTCGCACCCTCCAAAGCCCTCGGGTGATGCAGGACGCCGCCAGCAAACTGGTGGAGCGTGGGCTCATGGCTGCCGATCCGGCCAACTGGGTGCGTCTGACGCAAGCCACCGAAATCGTGGTGCCTCGCAACAGCCGTGACATGGTGGTGAACGTCACCATGACCGATCCTCGGCTGGCCACCGAGGCAGCCCAGACGATCCTGAAATCGTACACGGACATCGCCGATGACGAGGCCAACAGCACCTGGAGAGGCCGCACGGATGCGCTGGACCGGGTGATTAACAAATCGACGGCGGATCGTGACATTGCCCTTCGAGAGGCCCGTCGGCTGGCCGAAACCGAGGGCACCGTGGACCTCGAACGGCATCGGCTATTCGTGCAAGGTCAGGTCGAAGCCCTCGACAAGCAGATCCAGACCCTCGAAATAGAACTCCCCACGCTCCGCGAGCCCCTCACCGACGCGGAGGGCCAGGAGCCCAGTCGCGAACTGACGGCCGAAGACTACGCGCAGGTAGACCCCGATCTGAACGGTCTGCTGGGGAATCGGCGTTCGATCCAGCAGCGGCTGACGTCACTGCTGTCGCGCGTGACCGAGCGTCATCCGGATTATCTCGCGGCACGCGACGAGTTGGACCAAGTGGACGCTCGCATCGAGAAGCGGTTCGCCGAACTCAAGGACATGGGGCTCGATACGGGCGGTGGTGGCG
>CAYGTM010000223.1:0-4398 GCA_964352795.1 uncultured Phycisphaera sp. | reverse complement strand
GGGCATTCCAACCGGAGAAGCCCGACGTGAAGGCCTTGTCTTGCCTGCGTCCCGATTGCGAATGCTTGGGCAACCTGGGCGTTCTGGCGGATGCACGTCCGGTCCTGATAATCAAGAATCTGTCGAGACGCGCCCGTGCTGTATCGATGTCGCTTGACAGACGCACACATCCTGGTATCTTTGACTCTGCCGACCTCGCCATTGTGGCGAGCGGCTACTTGTATCATGGCGTCCTGGGGGGAACTTTTTGAAGCCCTGGACTGTCGTTCCTTTGTGATCGAGGGAGAGAGATGATGAGCAAAGCAGCAGTTCTGAGCGTCCTGGCGGGCGCTGTCGTGGCCACCGGGGCCTTCGCCGACCCGGTGGTCCTGTCCCAGTCGAAACTGGGCGACCACCCCGATGGCGCCGCCCGCCCGCCGGCGTACGGGCTCAGGCTCGATAACGTCTTCGCGGGCATGGGGGCCGGCTCGAGCGGCACCACGACCTTCTCGTTCCAGGAGAACGGTGCCGGTGTCATCCTCAAGATCCTCGACACGAACAGCGACGGCATCGCCGACGCCATCAACATCTCCGGTAAGATCTACGGCGGCGTGGACACCGGCGGCACCTACGGCTTCGGCGCGGGCCTGTACGACCTCGACTTCACGTTCTCGTCGGGTGTGAACACCGAAGCCGACGGCTGGACTGCCGGCAGCTTCCTGACCAACCAGGGTTCGGTGACGGCTCTGGCCACCAATGGCGGCGTGGCCGAGGGCACCTCGTTCAACTTCTTCCAGCGGACCGACGCGATGGCCAAGGACTTCGCGTTCCTGCGCGACGCCCACCGCTTCCCGGGCTTCGGCGGCCTGGTCGGCCGCGGCTGGGTCACCTTCAATAGCGATGGTTCGGGCTCGGCCGGCACGCAGGACTTCCTGTTCGTGGCCATCCCGCTGCCCGGCAGCGCGGGCCTGGCGATGGCCGGCCTGGGCCTGGTGGCCATCCGCCGCCGCCGCGCCATCTGAGCGATTCAAATCCAACTTCAATACAAGAAGACCGGGCCAAACGGCCCGGTCTTGTCGTTGTTTCATGTATGGATGAGCGTGGGTTTACTCGGGGCCGCCGGGCAGGTCGGGATCCCACACGTCGGTGTACCAGGGCAGGGAGTCTTCCATTTCGGCGGTCTGGATGCCGCGGACGCTGCCGTCCAGCCAGCAGGTGTTGCAACTGCCGCCGTGGCGGACGTACTCCTTGTCCTTCTCGTCTCCGTGCTGGTAGAGCTCGTTGAGGGTGTCGCCGTTGCCGTCGATCATCTGCTCGTAGCCGTCCTGGAAGACGATGAGCTTGCTGGGGTGCAGGACCTGGGTGATGGGCTTGGGGCGAGCGGTGTTGTAGCCGCCACGCTTCCAGAGGGCACCCTCGCTGTCGCCCCTTCGATCTTTATCACGGTACACGCCGTTGAAGCACATGGTGGCGTAGCGGAAGTCCGGGTTGTCAACCTCGGCGATCACACGCCCGCTGATCAGATGGGCATCGATGAGGCGAGCGCTGGGGCAGTGCCATACGTCCCAACCCGAGAGGAACGTGTTCTCGCCGATGCCCGGGGGAGTGAACATGCTGTCCTGCACCTCGACGCCCAAATAGCTGTCGTACAGCCCGCCCCAATAGGAGCCCAGGCCGCCGTCGAGATCCTCGTAGCCTTCGTAATAGGGCAGGATGATCCGGCCTCGGCTGCCGCCCCGGCCGCCGCGCACTTCCATGCGGCTGGAGTAGTTCTGCCGGCTGCCGTGGTGATACTCCTTGTGGTCGAGGGTATAGCCGGTCCACGCCGTCATGATCTGGCGCATCTGCGAGGCGCACTGCACCTTCTTGCCGGCCTCGCGGGCCGCGCCCAGTGAGGGCAGCAGGATGCCGATGAGCAGGGCGATGATGGCGATGACCACGAGCAGTTCGATGAGCGTGAACGCGCGATGGCGGGTCTTGTGCATGGGCGTGGGCCTCGTTGCGTGCGTTGGATTCTGTTCACTGGCGGAGCGTGCGCGCCGCCACGTCGGATCATTCCTGCGCGGAGTGATCACTTCCGCCACGCGGATGCATGTTCGCGCACTCTTCATGTGTTCTTGACGCGGACTTGGCCGATTGCTGACGTGGCGGCACGAGCCGGTTTCTATGTTTGAACCTGCATTTTTCGCTTTTCCACGCCTCGCCCTGTCACACGGAGAGATACCCATGACCCGCACCCGCACGCTTTCCCTCGCCGCCGGCCTCGCGCTGGCCGCCACCACCGCCGCCCTCGCGCAAGAGGGCACCGAGGTCGTCATCACCCCGGCCGTCAATACCGGCGACGTCGACGCCATGACCCTGTCGCTCGACGGGCAGTTCATCTTCTTCGTCGGTTCGATCGACGATGGAATCAGCGGCGACCACCTGTACCGCGTGCCGATCGCCGGCGGCACGGCCGAAATCTGGAACGATCCGACCCTGCACGGTGACGTCGACGAGGCCCCCATCGTCGGCACCGACTTTGTGTACTTCAAGGGCGACCAGACCCTGGGCAACCCCGACAACGAGTGGTTCCGCCTGCCCATCGACGGCGGCACCCAGCTCCAGATCACCAACGGCACCGGCGTCGCCGGCGACGGTGTGCTCATCAACGGCGGCACCGAGCTCATCTACCTCAACGACGAGTCCAGCGACGGCGTCTTCAACGCCCTGACCGACGGCTCGTTCGACATCTTCGGCATCACGCCGCTCGACGTCGACGTCGATCAGTTCCAGTGGGACGTGACCAGCGACGGCCAGACCCTGGTCTACGCCAGCCAGTTTGCCGGCGGGCCCCAGCCCAAGGTCTTCGGCGTGCTGCCCACCGACGGGTCCCAGTTCGACCCCCAGTTCATCACGCCCATCGACGTGCCCGACTTCTTCACCATCGTCGACGGCGAACTGAGCGACGACGACCAGTTCTTCGTCTTCACCGCCAACTTCGACTTCGCCGACGCCCGCAGCCTGGTCAAGGTCCGCAACGAGATCGGCGATGTCCAAGTCGAGCCCATCGTCAGCCTCGACGCCGTGTTCCAGGACATCATCGGCCTGGCCGTCTCGCCCGACAGCACCCAGGTGGCCTTCGTCGGCGACCTGTTCGTCGACACCGTGCAATCGCTGTACGTCGTCAACATCGACGGCACCGGCCTGCGCGAGCTGACCCCCGACCTGCCCGTCTTTGCCGACGTCAACGGCGGCTACGGCGACATCCGCTGGTCGGCCGACGGCAGCCGAATCTACTTCATCCGCGACAAGGACTTCGACGGGCTGAACACCATCTACTTCGTCGACGTGGACGGCACGACCCCCTGCCGCGTCGACCTCGACGGCGACGGCGCCCTCACCATCTTCGACTTCCTGAGCTTCTCGAACCTCTTCGACTCGGGCGACCTGGCCGCCGACTTCGACGGCGACGGCGCACTCACCATCTTCGACTTCCTTACCTTCTCCAACGAGTTCGACGCCGGCTGCGACTAATCAGCACGGGCCCGACCAACAGCCTCCCATGGCGTGAAGATTCCAGCCCTTCCCGGCCTTGCCTGTAACACGGCAAGGCCGGTCTTGCTATAGACCACTTGGATGAGAAGCGCGTGGCCAGGACGTTCTCGGGTGAGAGATGGCCACCCTGCCAAACACCAAGGAGAGATTCCCATGCGGACCAACTCGATGCTTTTGGGCCTAGTCGCCATCACCGCCGCCGGTTCGGTCACGGCCTCCGCGCAGGCCCAGATCCTTGTCTACGACGAGAACAGCGTGAACCAGCACGCGCTCCGAGCCGCCGAGCGCGTGCGCCCGGGCGAGGTGACGCGAGCGGGCGCGGCCGACTTCAACACCTTGCTGGCCTCGGGCGATTGGGAGATTGTCGTCCTTGACTTTCCGAGCACACTGCCCCTGGGCGGCATGGCAGACCTGACGGCCTACGTCAACGACGGCGGTCGGGCCGTCTTGTCGACATGGTTCTCCGTGTACGACGGTGGCCTCTTTGACGCCTTCGGCACCGACGGCGGCGCGAGCATCTCGTTCGGCCCCGTGTCCATGGAATCCACGGGCACCGCGACGGCCGACGCCGTGTTCGCCGGCGTGCCGATGCCGTGGTTCGACTGGCAGGACAACTGGGGCAGCGACGGCGCCGCCTTCATCCTCCAGCCCGGCAGCGAGGGCCTGGCCACCATTTCCAGCGCGGCCGACCCCATCATGGTGCTCGCCAACGACGGGCGCACGATCGCGGCGCCCGTCCTCGACGAGATGGACGGCAGCACCGAGGCCGAGTTGATCTGGGAGAACATGATGAACGTTGTCTTGGGCAGCGGCGAGGATTGCCGCGTCGACCTCGACGGCGACGGCAGCCTGACCATCTTCGACTTCCTCGAGTTCTCGAAC
>CAYGTM010000222.1:1553-4399 GCA_964352795.1 uncultured Phycisphaera sp. | reverse complement strand
GTGTTGAGCGACCTTCAGACGGCCCGAGCGGGCCGTTTTTTCTTTGACGCGGAGGTCGTGTTCTTCGAGGGTGGCCCGAACAATCCGCCATGCCCACCCACCCAATCGAATCCGCCGCCGAACTTTTGACCGACCAATCCACCCTCCTCACCGCCCTCGCCCGGGCCAGCGATCGCGTGGGCATGGGGCGGCACTTCGACGCCGGGGAGGCGATCGCGGGGCGGTGTGGGAGCGACGCTGGTGACGCCGACCTGGACTGGGCGGCCGGTGAACTCGCCGGCATGGACCTGGACGGTCTGGCCGGGCTCATCCGCGTGGGGGCCGCCCGCTTCCACCTGCTGAACAAGGCCGAGCAGCTCAACATCGTGCGGGTCAACCGCCAGCGGGAGATGGACGCCGGCGACGGCCCGGCACGGCCCGAGTCGATCGACCAGGCGATGGAGCAACTGGCTTCGCAAGGCATGGGCCCGGCCGACATCGCAAACTTGCTTGGCCGGCTGGACATCGGTCCCACGCTGACGGCCCACCCCACCGAGGCCCGCCGCCGCACCGTGCTCGACAAGCAGGCCGATATCGCCGCCAGCATCGTCCGGCTGGGCCAGGGCAAGCTGACCGTGCGCGAGAAGGCCGAGATCCACGGCCGCCTCGAACGCGCCATCTCGCTGCTGCTGACCACCGACGACGTGCGCGTGCAACGCCTCGACGTGCCCGCCGAAGTGCGCAACGGGCTGTACTTCATCCAGACCACGATCTGGCGGGCCGTGCCGAGATTGGTGCGCGACGTGACCTGGGCGGCCAAACGCACGTTCGGCGAAAATCAGGGCAATATTGTCGCTCACGAGATGCCCGCCCTGCTGCATTACCGATCCTGGATCGGTGGCGACCGCGATGGCAATCCGAACGTCACGGCAGAGGTCACGCAGCGCACGCTCGATCTCATGCGTGAAACGGCGCGAGACTTGTGGGACACGGAGTTATCGCGGTTGCACGATGCGCTCTCGGTGTCGAGCGAGCGCGCCGACATGGGTCGCAAGATCACCGCCGACCACGAGGGCCAATACCGCCACGAACCGCTGCGCGTCAAGATCACCGAGATGCGCGGCAGGCTTGGCGAATCCGGCTATACCACCCAGGCCCTGCTCGACGATCTGCTCGCACTCCGCGCCGCACTCCATCACACCGCCATGCCCGGGCTTATTCGCGTCGCCGAGGAGGGCCTGCTGGCCGATGCCATCACCCGCGCGAAAGCCTTCGGCCTGCACCTCGCGACGCTGGATATCCGCCAGCACTCGGGCGTCCACGCGAACGCCGTGGCCGAGTTGCTGCGACTTGCCGGCGTTGAAAAGAACTACGAAAACCTCGACGAAACCGGCAAACTCGCAGTGCTGCGGCGGGAACTTTCGGCCAACCGCCCCCTCGTGCGCGAGAACGCCGAACTCACCGAAGCGACCGCCGAACTGATGGCCACCCTGCGCGTCGTGCGAGACGCCGTGGCCCGCGAGCCGGCGAGCGTGCGATGCTGGGTCATCTCCATGACCAGCCACCTGTCCGACATGCTCGCGCTGCTGCTGCTCATGCACGAGGTGGGGCTCAAGATTCAGGTCGTGCCGTTGTTCGAGACCGTCGACGACCTGGCCAACGCGCCCGAACTGATGGACCAGGCGCTGGCCGACCCCATCTTCCGCGCCCATGTCGATGCCACGAGCACCGGCCAGCCCGAGCAGGAAGTCATGCTCGGCTACAGCGACTCGAACAAGGACGGCGGCTTCCTCATGGCCAACGCCGCGCTGCACGCCGCCCAGCGTCGCATCGCCGAGGTCTTCGAGAAGCACGGAGTGGCCTTGCGGTATTTTCACGGCCGCGGGGGCACGATCGGTCGCGGTGGGGGACGCGCCGGGCGCGCGATCCTCGCCGCCCCACCCGCGGCTCGAAGCGGGAGGCTTCGTTTCACCGAGCAGGGCGAGGTCATCACCTTCCGCTACGCCCTGCCCGCCATGGCGCGGCGGCACCTCGAGCAGATCGTCCACGCGGCCATGCTGGCCGAGGCGTCGCGCGAGAAGAGCGCGGGTGCCGACGGATTCGAGTCGCTCGTGCTCGACTTGGCCGGCCACGCGCGGCGTGCATACCGCGACCTCATCGACGGCGATACCTTCTGGCCCTGGTTCGTATGCGCGAGCCCAGTGGAACACATCGGCGACATGCGCATCGCCTCGCGGCCGGTGTCGCGCGCGACGGGCTCGAAACTGGTGTTCGACAAACTCCGCGCCATCCCCTGGGTGTTCTCGTGGGTGCAGATGCGGGCCCTCGCGCCGGGGTGGTACGGGCTGGGCTCGGCGATCGAGCTCGCCAGCGAATCTCAGATCAGCGCCTTGCGTGACGCGGCGGACGATCGGGCATTTCTGGGCACCGTCCTCGACAACGCCGCCCAGGAACTCGCCCGAGCGCGGATGCCCATCTTCCGCCGCTACGCGCTCAGCGCGCCAAATGGCCAGGCCATCCTCGCCACGATCGAAGCCGAACACGAGCGCACGCGCAAGGCCATCACGACGCTCACCGGCCGGAGCAACCTGATGGCCCACGCCCCGGTCGTCGGCCGCTCCATCCACGAGCGCAACCCCTGGACCGACGTGCTGAACCTCGCACAGCTACAGCTTCTCAACCGCTACAAGGAATGCAAGGAACCAGACCGCGAGCCCATCAAGGCCGTCCTCCAAGCCAGCCTCAACGCCATCGCGGCGGCGATGCAGTCGACGGGATGAGGGGAGAGAAGGCATCAGGGATTAGGGATTAGGGATTAGAGAAGATGGCTTCAATCCCTAATCCCTAATCGCTCATCCCGGCTGGCG
>CAYGTM010000222.1:0-1543 GCA_964352795.1 uncultured Phycisphaera sp. | reverse complement strand
TCCCTGATGCCTTCCTACACACAGCCCGCGTCGAACTCGTTCTGGAAAATCAGGAAGTCGAAGATTGTGAACTCGCCGTCAAAGTCGAAATCGGCAATCGGATCGCGCGCGTCGAAGGCGTTCTGGAAGGCGAGGAAGTCGAAAATGGTCAGCGCGGCATCGCCATCGAAGTCGGCGCGGCAATCCGGGATGACGCGGCCCTCGGCGATGATGATCCAACTGCAATCACTCCAATGACAGTCCGGCGGTGCGATGGGCTCGGGGAGGCCACAGTCCGTTGACGCGATGTAGCTTGGGGCCGTGTAGCCGAAGTTGTTGCCTCCGATAAAGAAGGCGTCGCCGAACTCACCTCCGGCCAAGTCGACAAAGTTGGGAAGCGCGATCTCGACCATAAGGGCGGTCCCCGCCTCGACCGTCGCGTCGATGCCCACCGAGATCACTTCGGCTTGGGGCACCGCATCGGGGGTGTAGACCAGCGTGGTCGAGCCCACCAACTCGCCGCCGGTGATTGGCGGGCTGCCTGCGGGAATCTGGTAGAGATTGATAGTCACTTCGCCCTCGGGCAGGGTCGGCAGGCGCATGTCCTCTACGCCGAACTCGACGGTGTGGACCGTGAAGCACGCTTCGACGCCGAAGTCGGCAAGCGTGAACGACCGTGACCATCGATTGTCCTTAGTCGACAGGATGGGACCAGTGCCCGATGCACACGCAACGCCAGAACCGGCGGTGACCAAATCTTCCACCAAGGTTTGGGACAAGCGAATCTGGCCGTTGGCGGTGGCGGCTAAGCCGATGGCGGCCAGTATGGCACAAGCGGTTGTCTTTGGCATGGTCGGTCCTCCTGCTTTCTATTCGCCGGGTTATTGGCAGTATGATCGAAATCGCTGGCCATGTCAATGGCAAATAACGGCTATCAGGCGACGACTTAGTCAAGTGCAAAGTCCAGAAACCGAACGAAATACGATCATTATGGCCTCCGTCTGGGTCGAGCCAACCTAGGGATTGACCCAATAGGAAGTCCCGCGATCAAAGTCGCCCTTTCCTCACGCCGAGAGCCTGAACTGATTCCTATAATGTCACGCCTGCCGAGCGCTGGGGCCGATGGATCGGCCCATGCGGAGCATCCGTCGCAACCATAAAGTTGGGGCCAACGGGGCCGCGGCGGCTGGCGAACACCAGCAAGTCCTGGAGGGGGGCGACCCGGCAGTGCGGTACCTCGATCGTGTCACCAGTTTGTTCAGTGTCGATATGGGGATCGACCTGGGGACGTGCAACACCCTCGTGGCCGTCCGCGGGCAGGGCATCGTGCTCAACGAGCCCAGCGTGGTTGCCGTGCGCAAGGGCACCAACGAGGTCCTCAAGAACGGGCAGGCCGTCGGCTGGATGGCCAAGGAGATGCTCGGCAAGACGCCCGGCTCCATCGCCGCCGTCCGCCCGCTCAAGGACGGCGTGATCAGCGACTTCCAGATCACCGAGGCCATGCTGGGCTACTTCATCAACAAGGTGAACAAGCTCACCCGCACCTGGGGCTTCATCGGCCCTC
>CAYGTM010000221.1:0-4431 GCA_964352795.1 uncultured Phycisphaera sp. | reverse complement strand
TCCCTGGCCGATGCGGGCCTCATGGTCCCACCCACCATACGGTGCCGGCACACGGGGACCGGCAGGGTCGAACACGTTCACCACCGATCCCGCCGAGCGATACCACGGCTCGCGTGGGTTCTGATCTCTAGCAAGTGTCCGCCCGGCTTGGTGGTCATGGTCGGCAATCCCCAGCGGGTCCAACACGCGTTGCTGGATGAACTGGTCCACGGAAAGACCCGTTTGCCGTTCAATGATGAGCCCGAACACCAGGCACCCGATGTTCGAGTACTGACTCTCACTGCCGGGCTCGAACTGCAACGGTTGGCCGAGGATGTATCGCACGGTGTTCTCGCGCCCGGGTGGTGAGGGCACGCCCATCGCTACGGCGATCACGACCTCGCGGTACGTCAAATCGCCGGCGATATCGCGATTCCACCCCCCGCGATGCTCGATCAGGTGGCGCACGGTGATGTCCGCCAGCCGAGGATCGCCCAGGCTCGGGAACGGCTCCAGATCGAGCAATCCGCCCTCGGGCTGGCCAAGATCGAAGACAAAGCTGTCAAGCGTGAAGGCCCCATCGGCGATCAGTTCTCGCACCGCCGAGACGGTGAGCGGCTTGCTCACGCTCGCCGTTCGGAGCAGAGCATCGGGGCGCATGGGCAGGGCGCGAGCTTGGTCGGCCCAGCCGAACCCTCGCTCGTAGAGCACCACGCCGTCTCTCACGATCGCCAGGGTCGCGCCGGGGATGTCTCGGTCGCACAAGAACGCCAGCATCGCCTGGTCGACGAACGCGAACTCGGGACGCTCGCACCCCGTGACGGGCCGGCACTGCGCCGCAGCGATCGTGGCGCTGAGCGTGACCCAACCAAGCACGATGACCCTGACCATGGCGTGAGACATGCCTGACCTCCCCATTCATGCATCGATGCCAAGATTACAGTATACAACGGCACCGGGCAAACGCCAACCCTTTATCGAAACTTCACGACACAGCAAGTTCAAACCCTAACACCCCGCATCGAACTCGTTCTGGAACGCCAGAAAATCAAAGATCGTCAGCTCGCCGTCGCCGTCGAAGTCGGCCCTCGGATCGCCGCTGTCGAAGAGGTTCTGGAAGGCCAGAAAATCAAAGATGGTCAATGCCCCGTCGCCGTCGAGGTCGGCCTGGCACGCGGCCCCGCCGGGCAGCAGCACGAAGCCTCGCGTGCGTCCCGTGGGGCTGGTTCCGTTGCCGACAATCAGGCCCGCGTCGTTGATGCCGCGCGCGTCGGTGAGGATCCAGCCGTCGCCGGTCTGATCGAGCATGGTTTCCAGCACCCGCGCGCCGTCGGCGGTGCTCCACAGGATCGCGCCCATCGCCGAGTTACCCACCGCCAGGTTCGACTCGTTAATGCTGTACAGTTGTGAGCGCACGGCCGGGCCCAGCGCTGCGCCTGCGTCCGTGGGCTGGCCGGCCGCGTTCCAGACGGCGGCCCGCGTGACGCTTCCCAGGCGGGCGAAACCAACGATGACACCAGAGGCGTTTCGATCGACCGCCGCATCGGCGCCGCGCGCCCCGGGCGCGAGCCGTGCGTGCAGGCGTGGCGTGCGAGCCGTGCGCCATTCGATCGCGCGGGTCAGGCGCTCGGCCTCGGGGTGGTGGGCCGAGGAGCCCAGCACGCGTCCTTGCGCGTCGATGCCGGTCACGTCGGCACTCTGGCCCCATGTCTCGGGCACCCCGGGCAAGCCGCCACCCAGGGGCCACACCAGCGGCAGGGGCGGGTCGCCAACCTGCATGAGCACCTGGCCCGAACCGTTCACGCCCACCGCGGGCGTGGGCGCGCATGTGTCCGGGCCGATGCGCACGATGCCGCTCGCGGCGGTCCACAAAAAAGCGCCCGGCGTGCCGCAGTCCCGATCGCCGGTACCCACGACCAGGCCGCCGGCAATGGCCACCGCTTCGCTTCGGGCTCCGCCTTCGAGGGTGCCGAGCACCAGCGGCATCGCGCCGGCCGACTCCCACAGCACGGCCACGCGTCCCGTGGGCAGGAGGCTGGAACCCACGATGCGACCCTGCTGATCGATGGCCGAAGCGATGGTGTCGCTGCCGCCCGGCGGTGGGACTAACTCCTGAACCGCGTATTGGGCCAGAGCGGCCCGCGAGAGCAGCGTGATCCCCACGAAAACGATGAGTTGGCGTGTCATGGTTCAAAGATAGTCGCGAGGATTGCCGTGGCAATCCTCGCGATGATGAGTGGCGTTACCGATAACGCCCGCATTTTATCTATTTTATCATGGGCAGCCGGCGTCGAAGGCCGTGCTGAACGCCAGGAAGTCGAAGATGGTCAGCGAGCCGTCGCCGTCAAAGTCGGCTTGGCAGGCGACGCCCGCGTCGGCCGTGGTGAAGCTGAACGGCCCGACCACCGGACCCGTGCTGCCACGGGGGTTGTCGGCGAAAGCCGACCAGTAGTACGTCGTGCCGGGTTGCAGCGTGGCGGCGCTCAGGTCGGCGCTGCGGCTGGTGAGCCCGTCAAGCTCGAAGACCGGGCTGGCCAGCGTGGGGCTCTCGGACACGACCACGCTGTAGGTCACGCCGAAGCCCTCGGCCCGCTCCCAACTGAGCATCGGGCGTGTCTGGCCGCCCCATGCGGCGACCTGGCTTGGGAGGGCGAGGTTGGTGGCGCCGTTGGCGGGGGAAAGCAAGGTTGGGGCGCTGGGCTCGAAGAAGGGGGTCTGGTTGAGACGGACGGTGAAGGGCTGTCCACCGGTACCCCCGGTCATACCGACCAAGTCCGGACCGGTCGCCGGATCGATGTTGATGATCTCGAATGCGGTGGAGCCTCCGGACACGAATCCCCATTCTTCGGTTTGGCGATCGAAGTGCCCGTCGCCATCGTTGAGAAAGACGGTGACCAGTTCGGGGCAGCACGTCCCCACGTCGCCCTCGACGAGCACGTCGATGTGCCCGTCACCGTCGATGTCCGCAACCTCGACCTCATCGGGGTCCGTGATGGTCAGGCCGTAGGCAAACGTAAACTCGCCGCTCCCATCGTAGTGATAGATCGACACGCGCGACAGCGGCGAGCCCGCGCTGGCCACCACCAGGTCCAGGTCGCCGTCGCTGTCCATCTTGCCGAGCTTCAGGTCACGGACCCCCGTGCCCGGAGAAAAGGTCGCGATCTGCTCGAGTGTCTGCCCGGTGCTTCGCAGGACATACACCTCGTTCGAGGAACTGAGACCGACCGCGTCGTCGCGGCCATCCCCATCGAGATCGCCCGCGGCGAGCGCGACGGCGCTGAAGCCGGTGAAATCGGCCACGATGGGCGTGCGGGAGAAATCCGTCCCGAGATTCTCGATGATCACCACGCCGGTGCGCGTAAGCACGAAGACGTCATCGTCTTCATCGCCGTCGAAATCGGCCATGTGCAGCCCGGCGTTCACGCTGATGTCGCCGATGCCCGTGATGGCGAAGTCAAACGTGAAGTCGCCATGCCCGTCGTTCGTGTACACACGGAAGTCGCCGCTGTTGATCGCCGAGACGCGAACCACGTCCAGGTCCCCATCCCCATCGTAATCGAACAGTTCGATCGCCCGCCCATTGGCATCGGGTTCGACGATCTGCACCGGCGGGGTGTCGAACAGGCCATCGGTGAACCCCGGGAAGTAGGCGACTCTTCCCGTGGCATCCAGATACACGATGTCGTTGATGCCATCACCGTCCAGGTCACCGCCCTCCAGATCGCTCACCACCCCCGAGCGGCCGGTGGATTGGCTCAGAATCTCCCCGAACCCGCCGAACTGCCCGAACGCCGGCATCGCCAGCCCGGCCATGCCAATGAATCCCGCCATCTTCCATGCTGTTTTCATGATTCGTTTTCCTATGATTGGTGTTCCACGTTCTGCCTTGCAGAGCGACACTACGCCCACGGCCGCGCAACACATGACGAAAAAAAACCCGCCAAATGGCGGGTCTTCATCCAAACTTCATGCTTTCGTGATGCCGAGCGTCAGGCCCCGGCACCCACCGGCTCGCCGGCGGGCTTCTTGCCGCTCTTCTGGGTGCGCACCCAGTCGCCGCTGAAGTTCTTCAGGGCGTCTTCGAGCTCCTTGTTGATCTCGTCAGTCAGCTTGCGCTGGTCGTTGATCTTGTCCCACAGCGGCTTGTAGCTGGTCTGGAAGGCTTCGAGCAGATCCTTCTCGAACTTGCGCACGTCCTTGAGGGCCACCTCGTCGAGGTAGCCGCGGGTGCCGGCGAACATCGAGATCACCTGGTCGACCACGTGGAAGGGCGTGAACTCGGGCTGCTTGAGCAGCTCGACCATGCGGGCACCGCGGTCGAGCTGGTTCTGGGTTGCCTTGTCGAGCTCGGTCCCGAGCTGGTGGCAGGCCTCGCGCTCGCGGTACGCGGCCAGCTAGAGTCGCAGCGAGCCGGCGCACTTCGTCATCGCGCCGATCTGGGCGGCGCCCCCC
>CAYGTM010000220.1:0-4433 GCA_964352795.1 uncultured Phycisphaera sp. | reverse complement strand
CCTCCGCTTGGAGCGCGCCTCCCGACGCGAACCCGATCCGCGGCGTCCGGTGGAAGCCGTCGCCCCCGACATCACCCCCATCACCCCTGCCCCGAGTGATGACGGTGCTTTGGTGTCGCTGCTGTTGGATGGCCAAACCGTCGCGTCGGGTGGCTCGCGCCAAGCGCTGGCCTTGCAACAGCACGCGCGACGAGTACACCGGATCATCGATGTCCAGCCAGCCGTCGAAGGCTTCGGCCCCCTCGCCCTCGTCGTGCAAGGGGCGGCCCACCGCCAGCACGCGCACCTCGGGGTCGAGCCGGCGCAGGGCCTCGACGAACCGTCGCGCCCGCAGCAGCGTCGGGTCGGCGTCGACGGCCTCGCCGAGCACCACCACCTGCTCGCCCCTCTCGCCGTGGTGCTGGCCATTGCGTTTCCAGGCCGACACCTCGCCCAGCGCGTCCATGCCGCTGCGCACGCGGACCAGTTCGGTGCTCGCCGGCGTGGCCAGCACGCCGTCGAGTCCGGTTCGGCCGACCAGCACGATGCGCGCGGGTCCTTCGGGCCGCTTCTCGGCTTCGCTCGGGCCGGGTTGTGCCGTGCCGTTGGCGGCCACGTTCGCTCCAAAAGTCTGGCTGCGGATCCGGTTCACCGGTCGTGCCGATCGGCCAGCAACATGCTCAGTTCCTCTTCGCTCAGCAACGAGGAAGCCGTCGGCTCGTCCGCGTCATCCTCGACGTGGGCACTGGTGAGGTGCTCGGGCTTGCGATTGGGCCTGGGCTCCACCGATTCTGTTCGCACGAATACGGTGGCCAGTTCGTGCCTTTGGGCCGCCGCCAGCACCGGGTGCGCGTCAGGATCGTACCGCCAGACCGCCACGGGCCCGGCAAACCGCCCCAGGGCGTCCACGACAAGGCCCGATAAGTCAAGCAAAGTCGGGTACACCAGCACCAGCACGGCCGCCTTGGCCCCTTTGCCAGTTGCTCCGATGGCCCGCTGCCGCAGCAGCACCTCGGCCATGGCCGAGTAGCCGTCCCGGGCGGGCACCCACGCCAGCCCCCGGCGTTCGAGGGAAGCCAGCAGTTCCGCTGGGATATCCCGACCGGCCGGCGTCCACAACACGCAGCACGGCCCCGCGTCGCGAGTCTGCCCGGAGTGATCTTGGCCGTGTTGCCCCATCGACCGAAGTATACCAGACCAAGGGCCGCTTCCCGGCGGAGCGGGGTCTTGCATCACGCCCAATGATCTGCGGGATACCAAGCAACGCGAAGCGTGCGTATGAACTGTAGGAAGATGTCGTTAGCGGGGTTGCGACTTGAACTCGCGCTGGTCGGACAACCGCTCGGCGAGTTGGCCGGCGGCGGCGTGGCCGGCTTCCTTCGCGCGGCGGGCGTAGGCCAGGGCTGTCGGGCGGTCGTCAGAGCGGTCGAGCCAGACGGCGGCCTCGAAGGCCAGTTCGGGGTCCTTGGGCCTCGCATCGGAAGCCGCCCGGTACAGCCCGGCCGCCTCGATGGGCTGCTTGAGCATGCCGTAGCACTCGCCGGCCAAACGCAGCACGGGCTTGGACCGCCGGGCCTCGGCCGAGAGTGAGTTGATGACAACCACGGCCTTGGCGGCATCGCCCATTCGGTTGAGGGCCCTGGCCTGGATGATCTTCCAGGCGTCGTTCTCGGGGTCGTGGTGGCGAGCCCGGCCGGCGTGCTGGAGGGCCATCTCGGCCTTGTTCTCGCGCAGGGCGATCTCGGCCAACATGCCCCAGATGCGGGGATCATCGGGCGAGGCGTGCCGGGCTCGGGCCAGGGCCGCCGTCGCGGGGGCGTGGTTGCCCGCCTCGAGCTCGGCCTGGCCCAGGAACAGGGCGTACTGGGGGTTGCTGGGGTCGGCCTCGTGAGCCAAACGCAGGTGGGCGATGGCCTCGGTCTGGCGGCGCAGACGGCCTGCCAGCGTGCCGGCGGCGAAGTGCAACTGGGGATCGGTACGACCCAGGGTGATGGCCTGGTTGAACTGGTCGTACGCGGCCTGATCGTCGTTGACTGCCAGATAGGCCTGGGCAAGCGCCACGCGGACGTCGCGGTCGCGGTCGGCCCGGGCGACCAGGGGCTCGAGGATGGCTAGGGCCAGGGCGGGTTCGCCGTCGGCCATATAGGTCTGGGCCTGCTCGAGGGCGGCGGTGATCTCGGCCGTCTTGGGCACAGAGCCGGCGGCTGCGGCCGAGGCCGAGGCGGGCGGCGGCTTGGCCCCCTGCCAGAAGATGGCCAGAGCGACCACCAGCCCGATCGACAGCAGACCCACCGCGAAGGTGCCCAGGCCGATCCCCTTGCGGGGCGGTTCCTGGGGCTCATAGGCCGGGAATCGGGATGGGAGTCGGTCCAGGGCGAGCCTGGCCTCTTCGCGCGGTGTCATTACCGTTTACTATCGGCTTGCTACACTGGTTTTTCACCCCCATCGGCCCGGATAACTGCCGACAGACCAAGGCGGCGCCCCTTCCACCATGCCCGAACTACCCAAGCAATACGACCCAAAGACCGCCGAAGCCCGAGCATGGGCCCGGTGGGACGACTCTCGCGCCTTTTCGGCCGACCCTCGAAGCGTGCTGCGAGGCGATCGCAAGCCGTACGCGGTGGTGATTCCCCCACCCAATGTGACGGCCCGGTTGCACCTGGGCCACGCCCTGAACACGACCGTCCAGGACGCTCTGGTCCGGGCCCATCGCATGAAGGGCTTCGAGACGCTGTGGATGCCCGGCACCGACCACGCGGGCATCGCCACGCAGACGGTCGTCGAGCGACGGCTGATGGAGAGCGAGGGCAAGCGGCGGACGGACTACTCCCGCGAAGCGTTCGTGGCCCATGTGCAGGCGTTCAAGGACGAGTTCGAGGCCCAGATCATCGAGCAGCTCAAGGCGATGGGCGCCTCGTGCGATTGGGCCCGCCAGCGGTTCACGATGGACGAGGTGTGCGCCCGGGCCGTGAGGGAAGCGTTCTTCATCCTGTTCCGCGACGGGTTGATCTATCGGGGCAAACGCCTGGTGAACTGGGACCCGGTGACCGGCACCGCCCTGGCCGACGACGAGGTGGAGATGGTCGAGGTGGACGGCACGTTCACCTACCTGCGATATCCGCTCGTTCATGTGCCCAAGAATCCCGACGATGCGCGGGATGCCGAACCCGTGACCTGGAACGAACTGGCGGCCCGGGGCTATCCGCCCGAACATATCGAGGGCCAGGACGAGCAGCCGGCGTGGATCACCGTGGCGACGACTCGGCCCGAGACGTACCTGGGCGACACCGGCGTGGCCATCAATCCCAAGGACACGCGCGCGAAGGCGCTGCGTGGGCTGAAGGCACAGCTCCCCATTGTGGGGCGCATCGTGCCCATCGTGGAAGACGACTATGTGGTGCTGCCCGACCCCGAGAGCAGCGACACGAAGGCGAAGATGGCCACGGGCTTCCTGAAGGTCACCCCAGCGCACGACCCGAACGACTACGAGCTCGGCCGCCGCCACCATTTGCCGATCATCAACGTGATGGCGCCCGACGCGAGCATCAGCCCCGATTTTGGCTGGGCCGAGGCCGACCCCGACGGCGCCCGGGCGTCGCATGTCTTCATGGGCAAGGGCCGCGACGAGGCCCGCACGCTCGTGCAGCGCGAGTTCGAGGCCCGCGGGCTGCTCCAGGGCATCAAGCCCCACCGCCACAGCGTGGGCCACAGCTATCGCAGCCACGCACCCATCGAGCCGTACTTCACCGACCAGTGGTACGTGCGAGTGACCGACGACAAGCTGCGCGGCAGCGCGCAGTGGGCGCTCCATCGCACGCAGCGCGAGAGCGAGGGCTACAAGCCGCGCACCGGGGTCAAGGGCGATTCGACCGTCAAGTTCCAGCCCGCCCGCTACGCCAAGACGTACGAGCAGTGGCACGACAACCTGCGCGACTGGTGCATCAGCCGACAGCTCTGGTGGGGGCATCAGATCCCCGTGTGGAGCAGGGCCTTTGGCACGTTCACCAACTTCATCGGCGAGGAAGACTCGCACCAGGACAAACTGGTGAACCTGATGATGAGCCTGCGTGACCACGACCCGTCGACGCCCATCGTGTATCGCCTGGTGAGCGCGAGCGAGATGGGCGTGCCGCTCCGCGACCCGACGGAAATCCAGGAGTGCGACGACCTGGTGTGCCTGGTGTGCGTGCGTCGGCCCGGAGCGTTCGAGACGGCGAAATACGGGACCATCGAGTTCGAGGGCCTGCTCGAAGAGGCGGGCTTCGTGCGCGACGCCGATGTGCTCGATACATGGTTCAGCAGCGCGCTGTGGCCCATGTCGACCATGGGCTGGCCCGAGCCGGCCATCGCGGGCGAGGAGTTCGACGGGCTGCTCGAGGCCTTCAACCCCACGAGCGTGCTGTGTACCGCGCGCGAGATCATCACGCTGTGGGTCAGCCGCAGGGGGGTGTGGG
>CAYGTM010000219.1:1969-4447 GCA_964352795.1 uncultured Phycisphaera sp. | reverse complement strand
CTTCCCCCGCCCATCAACCTCCCCCGTGTGCCCACACGCCGGGCAGCCCGGGTCGGGCATGGCGATGGTGAAACGGCTGAGCGGACGGGAGAGCAGGAGCAGGGCCAGGCCAACGACCGTGGCCGCGATGCCGGCGGCGAGCATGTGCGCCTCGCCCACGCCCATGTGCGCGTTCCAGCCCAGCGCGAGGTCGCCCTGCGTCAAACCGAACACCACGCGATTGAGGCACAAATAGAGCCCCCGCACGAGCAAGGCCAGGCCGACGAGCCGCAGCGCCCAGAGGGTCATGGATCGAAGCAACCGCACCCGTGAGGCGACGGCGGCGGGGGAGGTCTCGAGCCGCATACCAGCACGATACCTCGGAGTAGCTTGGCTGGTTGCGATGAAACTGGCGCGAAACGGGCCGCCCGGCGGCGGCGTAGCCCCATCAGCACGCCGGGTGAATGGGGGAAACACTCGGGTCTCGTTAGGATATCCCCCCCCTCGGCCGGGCTTCCAAGGGCCCGCCAATCTCTTCGAGGAGTGGAACGTGACCAATCTCAATCAAGTCTCGAATGACGTTTGCCGTGGTGGTATGGCTGCGGCGATCATGGCCTGCGTGTGCGGCGGCGTGCTCGGGGTTGGCGCCTCGGCCCATGCCCAGGTGGGCGATCCCCTCCAGCAGTACGACGTGGCAAGCCGCCTGGATAGCGGGCCGTTGGCGTTGCCCCGTGATCCGAAGGGTCCGGCTGGCGGGGCCGAGGAGGTCATCTTCTCGGCGACGCTGAACGCTCCGGGGGCGGGGTGGAGCCGGGTGCGTTTCGACGAGGCGGCGACGTCGTTGCCCTCGACCATGCGCCTGCGCATCACGAGCCTGAAGGACAACCACGACCAGCACCTGAACGCCACGAGCCTGGGCCAGTGGAAGCACTCGTCGGCCTACTTCAACGGAGATTCGCTGCTGGTCGAGGTGCTGGCCACGCCGGGCCAGGGCGTGGGGCAGGTGGTCATCGACCGGCTGACGGCGGGCAGCGGCTTCACCCAGCCGGGCGGGTTCGACAGCATCTGCGGCCCGACCGACGATCGTTTACCGTCGGCCGACCCGCGCAACGCGCGGCTGCTGCCGGTGGGCTGCACGGCGTGGATCATCGACGACTGCGCCAAGTGCTTCATCACCGCGGGCCACTGCACGGGCAGGGCCGACGTGGTGGAGTTCAACGTGCCCATGAGCACGTCGAGCGGCTCGATCATCATGGCCGCTCCCGAGGACCAGTACGCCGTCGATGATGATTCGATGCAGAGCAACGGCGGGCAGGGCGTCGGCAACGACTGGGCCTACTTCGGCACCTTCCCCAACAGCGACACCGGCCTGACCGCCGGCCAGGCCCAGGGCATGTTCTACCGGCTGGCCGCGATGGCGCCCACGTCGGCCGGCGACATCCGCATCACCGGCTACGGCACCACGGGTACCGGCGTGCCGCGCGAGTGGAACCAGATCCAGAAGACGCACACCGGGCCCTACGTCCGCAAGGATGGCTTCGGCATTTCCTACCAGACCGACACCACCGGCGGCAACTCGGGCTCGCCGGTCATCGAAGAGGCCACGGGCCTGGCCATCGGCGTCCACACCCACGCGGGGTGCGGCGCCAGCAGCGGCAACAACGGGACGGCCATCGACCGCCCCGAGTTCCAGAACGCCCTGGCCAACCCGTTGGGCGTGTGCTGCCCGCCCATTCGCGGCATCGAGATTTCATTGCCCGACCTCGACCTGATCGACCCTGCCGCGCCCTGCGCGATCGAGGTCACCCTCGTCGAGGTCGACGGGCCGCTCGACCCCGATTCGGCCGAACTGTTCTTCGCCATCGACGGCGGCGCGTTCCAGAGCGCCCCGCTGGCGGCCTTGGGCGGCGACCGCTTCGAGGCCGTGCTGCCCGCGCTCGCGTGCGGCGAGGTGGTGGAGTACTACGTCCGCGCGACTTCGGATGGCCGCGAGACCATCGAGCCCTTCGGCGCGCCTACGACCGCGTACGACGCCCTGGCCGCCGCTGCCGTCGTCACCACGGTCAACCAGAACTTCCAGACCGCGCCCGGCTGGGCGGTGACGGGCACCGTGCTCGAGGGCGGCTGGGAGCTTGGCGTGCCCGATGGCTTCCGCAGTGCGCCCGCTAGCGACTTCGACGGATCGGGCAACGCCTACGTCACCGGCTCGGGCCGTGGCGTCGATCTTGACGGCGGGCCGACGATGCTCACCAGCCCGCTTCTCGACCTGAGCGGCGCACCGGCTAATTCAGTGCTGAGCTACGCCCGCTGGTTCTCCAACGACGACCAGCGCGCGGGCCTGCCAGACCAGGATCGCCTGGTGGTCGAGATTTCCGACGATGACGGCGCTCGGTGGATCACGCTCGAAACCGTGAGCCAGGCCACCGGCGGCGACCAATGGGTGAACGCGCAGTGGCTGCTGACCGACCACATCGGCCTGACCAGCCGGGTGCGCGTGCG
>CAYGTM010000219.1:0-1959 GCA_964352795.1 uncultured Phycisphaera sp. | reverse complement strand
CCTGACCATCTTCGACTTCCTGGCTTTCCAGACCGCCTTCGACGCGGGCGACCCACGGGCCGACCTCGACGGTGACGGCAGCCTGACCATCTTCGATTTCCTGACCTTCCAAAGCGAGTTCGACGCCGGCTGCTGAACGCAACCGGAAACGCAGATCGTCCCCTCCTTGGAGCAAACCGGGGTCGGCCTCACGGTCGGCCCCGGTTTGTGTTTTCTTCGCGGGGTTATTCGCGCCGGACGAATGGGTTGTGGGCACGCTCGCGGCCCACCGTTGTCGAGGGGCCGTGCCCGGGCAGGCACAGACACCGCTCGTCGAGGCTGTAGATCTCTCGGCGGATGCTCTCGGCCAGCTCGTCGAAGTCGCCGCCGGGGAAGTCGGTGCGGCCCACGCTGCCGCTAAAGAGCGTGTCGCCCACGATGGCGAGCTCCCCGCCGGGTGCCAGGAAGACGCAGCCGCCCGGGCTGTGGCCCGGAGTGTGCCGCACGCCCCACGCCTGTCCGCCCACATGGATGGTGTCGCCGTGCTTGAGAAGCCGCGTGGGGCGAGGCCCGCTGTAGGGCGTGCCGAACATGGCGCTCAGGTTCAGGGCCGGGTCGCTGGGCCAGTCTTCCTCGGCCTCGTGGATGAGCAGGGGCGTGTCGGGGAAGGCGTCCATGATGTCGCTGAGGCCCAGGATGTGGTCGGCGTGGGCGTGCGTCAGCAGCACGGCGGCGGCGTCAAGTTCGAGGCTCTTCATGTGGTCGATGATCGCCTCGGGTCCGAGCCCGGGGTCGATGATCCAGGCGTTCTGGCCGTCGGGCGTGTAGACGTAGGCGTTGGTCTCGAATGGCCCGAGCGTGGCCATCCAGAGGCCGGTATCCTGATTTTGTTCGGTGATACGTCCGGAAATGTCGATCGGCTGCATGTGCCCAGTGTACCCCCGATAGCGGCGAACGCCGACCGACCGACGTGGTTCTCGTAGCCGGATTTGGCCGCTCGGGACATCTTGGAGTGCATCAGCCGCGCCCCAAAGCCGTTATAGTCATTGTGGCGGGGATGCGTCGCACAGGCATGGAGGGCCGATCATGAGCCGCCAGCACCAGTCCGCAACGAATCCGAACGTAGACGTAGGCGATGTGGAGCCCAACCTGCCCCGGGCCAGGTCCAGCAAGTGGCCCATGGCCTGGGTGCTGCTGGCCCACGGCCTGGTGTTCGCCCTTGGCGTGGCTGCGGTCGTGCTGTGGGCCATGCGCCCGGCGGCCGCCGCGAGCGCGGCTGGCATTGACCTCCAAGGCATCCTGGCGGGCGATGCGCAGGGCACGCTGGGCGAGAGCGCCGCGACCGTCGGCCTGCTCGTGCCCGAGAGCCTGGGCGTGGCGGGGCTGCTGGCGATGGTGCTCTCGGTGGTGCTCGCGCCGGCCTCGGTGGGGCTTGTGTATCTCGTGCGAGATGTTCGCCAGACGCGCGAGGACCTGCACGTCACCACGATGGCCCTGCGCTCGCTGGGCGAGCAGGCCGCCCTGAGCGACGATGCCCGCCGCGTGCTGCACCGCACGCGCGAGCGCACGCTGCTGCGTCGCGCCATCGAAGAAGACATCGCCGCCGAAGACTGGGACGCGGCATTGGTGCTCTCGAGCGAACTGGCCGACCGCTTCGGGTATCGGCAGGATGCCGAGGGCTTCCGCCGCCGCATCGACCACGCCCGGCGCGCGACCTTCGAGCACCAACTCGACACCGCGATGGGCCGGCTCGAAGAGCTGGTATTGCACCGCCAGTGGGACGAGGCCCAGCGCGAGGCCGTCCGCATCGCGCGCACCTTCCCCGACGCCCCGCGGGCCCAAGCCTCGCCCGAGCGTGTGAGCCGCGAGGTCGGGCGGTTCAAGGCCGACCTCGAGCGGCAGTTCCTCGAGGCCGCCGAGGACGAGCGCGTCGAAGAGGCGATGGAGCTGCTCAAGCGCCTCGACCAGCACCTGCGCGAG
>CAYGTM010000218.1:0-4502 GCA_964352795.1 uncultured Phycisphaera sp. | reverse complement strand
GCCCCCCACCCTCAAGACCATCGTCGGCATCGCCCTGGCCTTCGCCCTGGGGGCCGCCTGCCGCTGGGTCGACATCCCCGTGCCCGCCCCCAACCGGCTGATCGGGGCCGTCTTAGTGGTCGCCGTGACCCTGGGCTACCTGGCGGCCGACCGGGTGCTTCCTCCTCAAGCTGGCCAGCCCCAGGCCGGCCCGGCCCAAATAGAAAAACCCCGCGATGGCCAGGAGGCCGTCGCGGGGCAATGACCCCACCGGGATTCGAACCCGGGTTTCCAGGATGAGAACCTGGCGTCCTGGACCAGACTAGACGATGGGGCCAATCTGACAACGCCAGAGGCAACTCTACCGCCGATGTCCGGTGCGATCAATTGCGATCGTGACGCCGGGATGCCGGAAGAGAAGCGGACGAGCGCGGGGCAGGTGCCAGTATTCGAGGCCCAATGGGCCCCCTGCCGCCCCGGCAATAGAGAAATGAATCGTTCGACATTGGCCCACCCGTTCACCCATCCCTCTGATACCAATGCACCGCCGTCGACCCATAGTCGTGCGTCTCGGGCCCGACCGCGCTCTCGATCTCCAGCGGTCCCTCGATGACCTCGGGCCGTTGCTCTTCTTCGCCGTCCCCATCAAGCGCCTCACCCGCCGCGATGGCCTCGAACATGGCCTCGATCTCGTCGATGTCCTGGGTATCCAGCGAGCCGTCGTCGAGGTTCAGTGACACGACTTCTTCGCGCGGTTGGCGATGCTTCTTGTACCGCGGCTGCGGTTCGGGCGTTTCGGTCTTGGGCAACTGAAGGAACGGCCACGGCGTGCGCAGCAGCAGGTAGCCGTCGTCGGTCAACTTCTGCACGAGTTTGCCGGCCTGAGCGAGCACGCGCTGCCAGCTCTGCGGGTCGCGGGCCAGCGGATAGGGCGGGTCCATCATGATGATGGTCGCCGGGCTTGGGCATCGCGCCAGTGCGAGCGAGCCCAGGGCGTCGCCCTCGACGACTTCGCTCATGGCCGTCGCGTCCAGCTTGGCGATGTTGGTTCGCAGGATTTCGCGGATCTTGCGGTCACGCTCAACGAACACCGCCCGCGTCGCGCCGCGGCTGATGGCTTCGAGCCCGAACGAGCCGGTGCCCGCGAACACGTCCATGACGGCCGGACCCTCGTTCAGGTGGCCCTGGAGAGAGTTGAAGATCGACTCGCGCACGCGATCGGGCAGCGGCCGCGTGGTGGTGGCGTCCGGTGGGCCCGTGAGGATGGTCCGCTTGTAGCGTCCGCCGATGATGCGCATGGCCCAGCAAAGCGCGGCGGGCCGCCAGAGTCAAGTGCTATTTCGCGCTCGGCCCCTCGGCGTCCTTCGAGCCCAGGGCCGCCGGCTCGCCCACAAGTTCCAGCCTCACCCGACGCACGCGCGTCTGCTCGGCGCTGATGACGATCAGGCGGATATCGCCCTCGACCCAGGCGTCGCCGATATCCGGGATGCGGCCAAGCCGCGTCGAGACGTACCCGCCAACGGTGTCGTAATCGTCTTCTTCGGGCAGTTCGACGTTGAGTGGGCGCAGGGCATCGTTGGCGTCGTCGATGTGGGCCTGGGCGTCGATCTCGGCGGTGCGGGCTACCAAATCGATCTTGACTTCCGGCTCGTCCTCGGGCGCGTCTTCGTACTCGTCGTGGATCTCGCCGAAGACCTCTTCAACGATGTCCTCGATGGTCACCAGGCCGGCGGTGCCGCCGTACTCGTCGGCAACCATGGCGATATGCACGCGGCTCTGAATCATCTCGCGCAGCAGCTCGCGCACGGTTTTGGTCTCTGGGATGAACAGGGCGGTGCGCAGGATGTCCTGGAGCTTGAAGTGCTCGGCGTGCCCGTTGCCCGGCTCGGCCAGCCACTTGAGCAGGTCCTTGGCGTACAGAAAGCCGGCGATCTCGTCGAGGTTCTCGCGATACACGGGGATGCGGCTGTGGTGGCTATCGCGGACATACTGCTTGACCTTCGACAGGTCGTCGGTGTAGCCGAGCGCCTCGATCGCGGTGCGCGGGGTCATGATCTCATCGACGCTCGTCGAGCGGAACTCGACGACCGCCTCGATCATGTCGCGCTCGGTCTCGTCGACGCCGCCGAAGCGTTCGGCCTGCTCGACCGCGCTGAAAATTTCGGCCTCGGCGCGGTCGCTCTCGTCATCGTCGGCGCCCGCGAGCCGGCGGACGACCTCGTCGCAGAAGAGGTACGCACCCGCGAAGGGCCGCAGTGGGATCATGATGCCGCGGATGAGCGGGGCCGTGCATCGCAGGGTGGGCCCCCAGGCGTGCCGCGCGATGGCCGCGGGCAGGGCCATGTTCGTGACCCACAAGACGGGCGAGGCGATGGCGATGCCAAGCAGCAAGGACACCCAGCCCACGTCGATGCCGCCGCCAGCGTCGGGCTCGTTCAGCAAAATCGCAAGATGGAGGACAACCGCGACCGGCACCAGCAGGCTAAATGCAATGCGCGGCAGCGCGATGGCACCGGCCGATACGTCGGCCGTGTCCAGGATCAACCGGATGCGGGCCCGCTTGCTGTCGTCGGCGATGCCACGTAGCCAGTCCTCGCCCGCCACGCGATGGGCGTGCCGCAGCGTCTGGTGAAGCACGGCGAACACGCACCCGGCCAGCGCCGCGATGATCGCAATCCAGAACCACACCATCGCGCTCATGCCGAGCGCTCCGTCGCGTCGCGCCGGCGTGCGAACGTCGCGCCCACGCCGATGGCTTCGAGCAGTTCGTCCTCGAGCGCGTGCATGCGCTCATAGCTCGCATCGTCGTGGTCGTCGTGGCCCAGGCAGTGCAGCAGCCCGTGGACAACATACAAGAGCAACTCGCGTTCGGTGGTATATCCGTGCTCTTGCGCGCGGCGGGCGGCCTCGTCGGCGCACGCCAGCAGGTCGGCGTCGATAGGCGCTCCGCGGGCCGCGGCACCGTCTGCCAGGTCGAAGGTCATCACGTCGGTCGTGCTCGTGTCGCCCAGGTGACGCTTGTGAGCGTTGGCCATCTCGCCGTCGCCGACGATGCGGATTCGCAACTCGCCTTCGAGGCGTAACTGGTCGGCGATCCGGCGGGTATTCTCGACCAGCCACGCCTGGGCGGACCCGTCGATGGCCGCCACGTCGCGGCTCAGGGTCAGATCAACGACCAAGCCATCTCCCTCGCCCGCGCGTTCGGGAGGCTCCTCGGCGCTACTGGCCGGTTCGGGCTCGTCTTTGCCCGCTGGTGTTTCGTGGTCGAGTTGGACAGTCATAAGGCCGGGGCGGTCCTCCGGTGACAAGTCTACCGCATCCGATGCCCCCGCGAAGGCGATTCAGGCCGCCATGGGCGGATCCTCGTTCAGGCCCTCGGAGCCGTCCCATTGGTCCATGGGCAGGTGGCGGTGATGGATGCGGATGATCCGGGCCAGTTGCTGGGCCAGGATTTCCCCAATGGCACCCAAGCGGCTGAGGGTCCGAGAATCAAACGAATCCCGATCATCGCGGAACAACGCGACCGCCGCCAGCAGCTCGCCATCGTGCTCGGCGGCGAAGGTCACCGCCTCGCAGCCGGTCAGCCAGGCCGCGTGCTCGCCCATGAGTTCGTCCAGGGCCTCCTCGCCGCGATGGAGCCTCATGGTGGGGTCGGCCTCGATGGCCGGGGCCACCGAGGCGGCCACATGGTCGAGCAGCATGTCCACGCAGTCCTTCGGGCAGTCGTAGTTCACATAGGCCCCGAGGGTGAAGTCCTGCCCGGCCGTCGGCAGGAAGACGGCCGCGTTGGTCGGCCCGATCTTGTGGAGCACATATTCCAGGGTCGTTCGCAGCAGGCTCTCCACGTCGAGCTCGAGTCGGGCCAGCACGCCGAACTCGGCACGCACGGTCACCAGGTCCATGTCGGCATGATCGGCGGCCTCGACGGCGGGCATCCTCGAGGGCACGAGCATCAGCGGCTGGGGCGCGTCCTTTGCCCGCTTGCGCTTGGCCTCGCTTGCCATGACGCCGATGCGCTTGGCCAGTTCACGCTTGGGGCAGTCGAGCACCAGCAGGTCGGCCATGCCCAGCCGCATCGCCTCGGCGGCATCCTCGATGGTGGGGGTGAAGGATGCGAGCACCAGCCGGAACTCGCCCTCGAACTCACCGGCCATCGCACGCCATCGCACACCCTGGTCGTCGGCGGCCACCAGTACCAGGTCGGGCCGCAACGGAAAGAGGTCATCGGCTTCGTCGAAGGTCAGCACCGTCGGGGCCACGCCCAGGGCCGCCTTGGCTTGGCTTGCGAGCAGCCGGCCCACGTCACGCTGGTCGGCAATGACCACGACGCCGCTGGTCGCGAGTGCGGTCGAGGCTCCTGACAGGCGAGCGGCCGCCGAGCGGCGATTCTTCTGGGGGTCGGGGGCGGCGTGGGCCATGGAAGGTGCTCTCCGTGCACAGGTCGTGTTCGCGGGGCCCATCCGGGGGCCCATCGGCGTGAACCTTCGATCGGCCGGTTCGACAGGCCAGTTCAGCCGGAATAC
>CAYGTM010000217.1:0-4508 GCA_964352795.1 uncultured Phycisphaera sp. | reverse complement strand
GGCCGACACGGCCGACGAGTCTCGCATCCGCTGCGTGGACAGCAGCACGCAGGTCGTCGGCCGTGTCGGCCAGGTCATGTTCTTTACCGTGACCGGCTACGCCAACGACTATGTGTGTACGCCCTTCTTTACCGGCCGGCTCGACAGGGCCCCGAACGTCTACGCGACGGTTCGCCACAGCGGTGGGCAGACCAGCTATCGCTTCTGCGTGACCTTCAACCCGGCCTGGACGGGCCAGGTCGTGGAACTCTGGCGCTCGGGCAAACTCATCGACCGTGATCGGGTCGTCTGCTGGTAAGTTGAGCGATGGCCTGGCGTCCTCTTCCCCGTGGCCGTTGCAGGGGAAAGGGTAATATTGATCTCTCCAGAACCGCTTGCAGAAGCGGTTCTGCTTGCGTAGTTCATCGGCCTACTCGCCGTGCATCAATCGTTTCTTCAACCAGATCAGCGCCATCTTCCAATCGCTGTTCACCGTCCGAGGCGACACGCCCAGCACATGGGCGATCTGCTCGATCGTGAGGCCGGCGAAGAACTTCAGTTCGACGATGCGCGACTGGCGCTCGTCGAGTTTGTTGAGTTCGTCCAAGGCCTCGTCGAGGTCCAGCACGTCGATGGGGGCCGTTCTTGCACCATCCCCGATGTTGCCCATGCTGTCCATCGCCACGCGATCCAGCCCGCCGCCGCGTTTCTCGGCGTTGTGGGCCCGAGCATGGTCGACCAGCAGGCGACGGATTGCGATGGCCGCATACGCATAGAACTGCGTGCGCCCTTCCCAGTCCACCTCGGCCTGGCCGACCAGTTTCATGAACGCCTCGTCGGCCAGCAGCGTCGGTTGGAGCGTGTGGTCCTTACGTTCCTTGGCCATCGCGCGGCCGGCGATCTGGCGCAGCTCGGCGAGAACCAGAGGTGCCAGACGATCCCGAGCATGGGTGTTCCCCTGCCCGGCTTCCTGGAGCAGTTGGGTGACGCTGGTGGCGGTCGATGAGTCCATGCTGTCCTCCGGTTCGAGTCGGTTTCATCCCCCCGGGCGGCATCCACGACCGCACCCGTTATGGGAGCGGGCTATGTTAGTACATTCGGCAGGCATCCGTGTATTGGGGTCAAAGAGCGCGTGAATCATCGTGGGGAGCAAAGCATGGATCCGGCAAACTATCAAAGGGCGCGCGAGTATTACTTCCGACTCCAAGACCTGCCGCCCGAGGAACGCGACGCCGCCCTCGATGCTCTGATGACCAGCGAGCCCAAGATCGGGGCCTATGTGCGGTCGCTGTTCGAGGCCGAGACGCCATCGGGCGGTGGTGATGACCTCTTCGAGCGGGCCATCCAGCAGGGCGTGGCCGATCAGGCCCGGGGTTTGGCCCGCCCCGACAATCTGACCCCTGGCCAGCGAGTGGGTTCGTTCACGATCGTGAAACTCCTTGGCCGCGGCGGGTTCGGCGATGTGTACCTGGCCGAACAAGCCAGCCCACGACGGCAAGTCGCAGTCAAGATCGTCAAGGCCGGTATGGACAGCGACAGCGTGCTGCAACGCTTCGATCACGAGCGTGAAATCCTTGGATTGCTGAACCATCCCAACATCGCGCGGCTGTACGAGTCGGGAGTCGTGCCGCCCGAACTCGGTTCTCGCCCGTACTTTGCGATGGAGTTCGTCGACGGCCCTCCGCTCAACAGCCATTGCGAGAGCCTCGGGCTGGGCGTGCCCGCTCGCCTCGCCTTGTTCATCGATGTCTGCCACGCCGTCCAGCACGCGCACACCAAGGGCGTGATGCACCGCGACATCAAGCCGTCGAACATCCTCGTCTTGCGCGACGACGGGAAGGCCACGCCCAAGGTCATCGATTTCGGCATCGCCAAGGCCCTCGACCATCGCATGAGCGCGGGTGTCCAGCACACGATGGAGGGCCAACTCATCGGCACGCTGGCCTACATGAGCCCCGAGCAGGCCGGCGCGGGCGACGTGGATACGCGCACCGACGTCTACGCCCTGGGCGTGGTGCTCTACGAGTTGCTCACCGGCTCGCTGCCCTTCAACGCCCGGACGCTGGCCGACGTGCCGCCCACCGAGGCCCAGCGCATCATCCGCGAAACCCAGCCCCAGAAGCCCAGTACGCGACTGACCAGCAAGAGCGGCCCGCGAGCCAAGGAGGCCCGAGATCGCGTGGCCGACGCCCGCGCGCTGCGGAGCGAACTCGACTGGATCGTGATGCGCTGTCTCGAGAAGGAGCCGGGCCGGAGATACGCCTCGCCCGACGCGCTGGCCGAAGACCTGCGCCGCTATCTGAACAAGGAGCCGGTGCTGGCCCGCCCGCCCAGCACGATGTACCAGATGCGCAAGTTCGCGCGCAAGCATCGGGTGCCCGTCGTGTCGGCCGCGTTCGTGATGCTGGCGCTGGTGGGTGTCATGGTCGTGCTCGGCCTCGGGCTGAACGAGTACCGCGTTCAAACCGCCGAACTTCAATCCAAGAATGACGAACTGGCCGAGGTGAACACGGAGAATGCTCGGATCAACGAAAACCAAGCCCGGACCAATGTCGTTCTCGAGCAACAATCCGAGGAACTGAAGCAAAAGACGCGGGCGCTTGAAGAGGCACTCGCGGAGAAGTCACAACTCGTCGATGACAAGACAATGATCGCCGAACAGGAGCACGAGGCCAAAGTAGCCGCCGAGGCGGCCCGTGCCGAAGCCGAGGGTGCACAAGCCCAGGCCGAGGCCGCGCGAGCTGAGTTGGCCGAGGCCAATGCCAAACTGAAGGAGACGTTGGGCGAACGAGACGATGCCTTGGAACTCGTCAATGCCGAAAAGGAACGGGCGGAGATAAGCGAGCGGATGGCCAAGGCCGAAGCCGAGCGGGCCGACAAGGAAGCGGAAAACTCACGGACGCTGTACAATCGATTGGAAAACGCGATGCAGTCGGTCAGCAGCCTGACCCGGGCGGACCGCGTTTCAACCGACCTGCTTCGGCAACTGACTGCCGCCCTTGATACGGACAGTCTCTTGAGCGCCCAACTCTTGCAACACCTCGCTCAACGCGCCTTGGCAGACGCGGACTGGTCGAAAGCAGCCGACCTCCAACTCGAATCATTCTCTTCGTATAGGGCTGTTCTTGGCTCCGATCACCCTACTACGCTGCGAAGCAAGCTCGATCTTGTCGACATGCTCCAGCGAGCCGGGAAGACTGATCAGGCCGCCCGACAACTCAATGAGTTGGTCGACGCGGCCGAGAGGAGCCTTGGGCCCGATCACCCAATGCGAATTGACATCAAACTCGCACATGCTTTCAGTTCGTACTACGACCAACGCTACAGCGACGCGATGGCACAGATCAACATCGTTGTCGATGATCTTGAATCACGCTACGGAATCTACGATCAGCACACCCTCTCGGCCGTTCGACGGCGCGGGATGATCCATGACGCAATGAAGAATGCCACTCAAGCCGAGGCCGACTATCGTCGAGTCCTGACGGAGGACAAGCCGGCCAGCGACCGGGGGCGTGAAGACTTGGTGATCGCCGCCAACAACCTTGCCGTCATTCTCCGAAAAGACGGGCGTCACGACAAAGCCGAGTTCGTCCTTGACCAAGCCGTCAAGCACGCTCGAAGTGTCTGGGGTGGCAATAACTGGCGCACGGCCATGGTCGATGCCCAGCACGCCAGCGCCCTGGCAGCCGTGGGGAAGTTCGAGCAGGCCGAAGGGAAACTCCTCGAGGCCCACGAAATCCTGTCAAGGACACTGACTCCCAAGCACATCGAAACCAAGGCCGTCGCGCGAGAGATCCTCTTTTTATATGAGGCCTGGGACGCTACCGAAGGCACTACCCGTCATGTCTCCAAGGCGAGGCATTGGCAAGGCGTCATCAATCTGCGATAACGGCGTTAGCTTGTTTCCGATGCCCGCTTACCCCCCCTCCGCCTTGCCCAGCTTCCACTCCTCGATCTCGATGGGTGCCTGGCGGCCGAAGATGGTCACCAGCACGCGGACCAGGCCCTTCTCGGGCAGCAGTTCGTCGACCGTGCCTTCGTAGCCCTCGAAGGGCCCTTCCTTGATCGTCACATGCTCGCCCTTGACGTAGTTCATGCGAACCTCGGGCTCTTCCTCGGGCGCGCGGCTGCTGATCTGGATCTTCTCGATCTCGTGCAACTCGAGCGGCGTAGGCCGCGGCGTGCCCACGAAGTCGCCCACGCCAGTGGTCTCCTTGATCAGGAAGAACACGTCCTGCGGGATGCGGCCGTCGTCCTCGAGCTTCATCTCGACGAATACGTAGCCGGGGTACAGCTTGGTCTCGGTAATCTTGATCTTGCCGTTCTTGAACGTGCGGCTCTTCTCGGTGGGCACCAGGATGCGGCCGACGAACTCGGTCTTGTGCTCGATCTGGACCTTGCGAAGCAAGGTGTCACGAACCGAACTCTCCTTGTTCGACGCCACGCGCAACGCGAACCAACTCATGCCCGGCTGCACGATGAGCTCCACTTCGGGCCCGGTTTCTTCGGGCTTGGCCTGGTCGGCC
>CAYGTM010000216.1:0-4509 GCA_964352795.1 uncultured Phycisphaera sp. | reverse complement strand
CCCGGGCAAGGGCCCGAAGCGGCGCGCCACCGCGTCCATGCGCGTGCTGCGGGTGTCGGTGCGGTTGCCGAGGAACAGCCCGCCCAGGCCCTTGGGCCCGTGGAAGAAGGCCGCCAGGCCGATGCCGATGACACCGATGATGCCCGAGACGACGTACATCGCCTTGTGCGGGTCGAGGCCCAAGCCGAGATTATCGCCGTGATGGGCATCCTCGCCCTCGGGTGCGGCACCCAGTGACACCGGCACGACTTCGGCGCCCAGCATCGCGTTCGGCTCGCCGTGTTCGTCGTGGTGTCCATGCGGGGCCGCGAAGGCCGCCGACGAATCGTGCACCATCGAGCCCGCCCAGCCGTGGTCCTCGGCATTGACAAAGTACAGCGGGATGGCCGCAATGCTGCCGATGGCCAGCAGGGCGATGGCGGCGTTCATGGCGAAACGAGGGGCGTGCGGGTGGAAGTCATGCGCGTGATGATCGTGCCCATGCGCGGGCGCGACAGGATCAATCTTATCTTCTTCCCCGATGCCCGATGCCTGATGCCCGATGCCTTCTTCCACATGATGCTCGTCGCCCGCTTCGTACTTCACGGGCCCGACGAACACGCGGAAGAACACGCGGAAGGTGTAATACGCCGTCATCAGGGCCGTCAGCAGCATGAGCAGGCCGACCGCCCAGGGCAGGAAGATGACCTCACCAGAGGTCACGAACGCCTCGGCCAGGATCATGTCTTTGCTGAAGTAGCCCGCCGTGCCCGCCAGGCCGGCGAGGTTGATGCAGCCGATGAGCATGGCGACGGCGGTGATCTTGAAGCCCGGGATCGAGCCCACGCCGCTGAGCTTGCGCATGTCGAGTTGGCCCGCGAAGCCGTGCATCACGGCACCGCAACACAGGAACAGCGTGGCCTTGAAGAACGCATGGGTCAGCACATGGAACACCGCGCCGGTGGTGGTCATCACGCCCAGGCCGGCGAACATGAAGCCGAGCTGGCTGATGGTGCTGTAGCCCATGATGCGCTTGATGTCGTATTGGGCAAAGGCGATGGCCGCCGCCCAGAACGCCGTGATGGCGCCTGACCACGCGATGACGCTCAGGGCGATGTGGGCGTCGTCGGCCGCGAACAGCGGGTACATGCGGGCGATCAGGTACACGCCCGCGGTCACCATCGTGGCCGCGTGGATGAGGGCCGAGACCGGGGTCGGGCCCTCCATGGCATCGGGCAACCATGTGTAGAGGAAGATCTGGGCGCTCTTGCCGAACGCGCCGGCGGTCAGCAGCAGCGGGATGACCACGACAACCCAGGTGTCGCCGATGGCCAGGCCGTTGGCGTCCACGCCGTTGGCGATCATCCCGAACAGCGGGCGGAACTCGAGCGTGCCGAAGACGACGAAGATCGCGCCGATGGCCATCAGCAACCCGAGGTCGCCGATGCGGTTCATGATGAAGGCCTTCTTGGCCGCGGCCACCGCCTCGGGCTTTTTGTAGAAATACCCGATGAGCAGGTAGCTGCACAGGCCCACGCCCTCCCAGCCCAGGAACAGCAGCAGGAGGTTGTCGGCCATCACCAGGCTGGCCATGCTGAACACGAACAGGTTGAACGCGAAGAAGAACCGGCAGTAGCCCAGGCCCTTGTCGTGCTCGACGTACTCGGTGGCGTACAGGCCGATGACGGTCGCCAGCCCGGTCACGAACAGCATCCACAGCATGGACAGGCCGTCCATGTAGTAGGCGATGTCGGCGGTGATGCTGGCTTCGCCGGCTCCCGTACTGGCATGGATCCAGCGGAAGATGGTGGCCACGCCGTAGCTGTCGGTCCCGCCCATGAAGGCGGCCAGGGCGGTGATGAAGCCGCCGGCCAGCAGGGCCACGGTGGCGTAGCCGGGCAGTTTGCTCTTGACGTTCAGGCAGGCGAACAACACGCACAACGCGGCACCGAATAGCGGCAGACCGGCCATGAGCCCGACCCACGCCGGGGCGGCACCCTCGGCGATGAACGGCCCATCGGCCGCCGCCAGCACGGTTGTCAGAGCGGGCAACATGCTCATCCTTTGAGCTCCGACCACGCCTCGGCGCTCAGCGAGTCGCGCTTGCGGAAGAGGAACACGACCAAGGCCAGCGCGAGGGCCGCCTCGGCCGCCGCCACGGTGAGCACGAAGATCACGAAGGTCTGCCCGTCATAGTTCAGGTGGTATCGGCTGAAGGCCACCAGCGCGATGCCGGCGGCCTGGAACATCATCTCGGTACACAGGAACATGATGATCAGGTTGCGGCGCGTCAGGAAACCCACCAGCCCCAGGGTGAACATGGCTGCCGACACGAACAGGTAATGTGCGAGCACGCCTTGGCCCATCGCCTCGGGAAAGGCCGACTGTGCGAGCAGGAGGTCAACCATTGGCGTGTCCCCCACCCATCGAACGGCCTTCGTGCAGCGCGGCGGCCGCGGCGGATTTGGCTTCCTCGTCGATCTGCGCGAACTTGCGCGCCAGCACGACGGCACCAAGCATCGCCATCAGCAGGATTACGCCGGCGATCTCGATCGTGCCTGGATACTCGCCAAGCAGGTTGAAGGCCAGGCCCTCGGTATTGGTCGAGGAGAGGTCTTCGGGAAGGGCCACCGTTCGCTGCCCGCCGCCCGCGCTCTCGACGATGGCGCCCGTACCGGCTTCGTTGAGCCCCGTGACGCTGTCGCCTCGGGCGATCAGGCCGTCACGCTCCAGAGCCTTCTCGATCTTGCCGGGCAGACGCTTGAGCACGTCGACCTCGGCCTGGGCGACCTGGGCCTGCGTGGGCGCGGAAATCTGGTTGATCCCCGAGAACAGCATGATGGTGAGGGTGGCCAGCAGGGTGAAACTGGCGATGGTGGCCGTGATGGGGCCACGGCCCACGGCGTCGTAGTCGGCCAGGCCCTCTTCCTGCCCTTCCACCTGGCTCTGGCTGGCCAGCATGATGACGAAGAGGTAGGTGATGAGGATGGCGCCCGCATAGATGATGACGAGCGCGAAGGCCATGAACTCGGCGGCCAGCAGGATGTACATGCCCGCGGTGGAGAGGATGCTCAGGATGAAGTACAGGGCAGAATAGACCGGGCGGCGATGGGTGATGACCTGGAGGCAGGCACCCAGCGCGATGATGGCCAGCACATGGAAGGCTGGGCTGGGTAGGCCTTCGCCCCCAGCCAGCGAGGCGGCGCCGAGGGCGACGATGAGCAGGCCCACGCCCGTGGCGGCGATGATGCCGCCGACCAGGCTGGCCTGGAACTTCCGACGCGGCACCGACAAGGCCACGCCGACGCCGCCGATGGCCAGCGCCAGGAACAGCAGCACGGGATGCACGATCATGTCCATAGGCACGCCAGATACACGACCCGGGCCGGGGCTCACACCGGCCAACGAATGAGGACGCACAGTAGATCGACGGCCATCGACCTTCCACCAGAAGGCGAGGGAGTGCCGGCACCTTGCGCCCCAATGTGGGCATCCCGATGGCCCCTATGCTCGCCCCGTGGCCGACCAATCCTGGAAACGACAGGTTCCCAACGCCCTGACCCTGGGCCGGCTGGGCATGGCCGCCGCGCTTGTGGCGTTGCTGGTGATGGCCCCACCGCTGGCGGGAACCACCGGCATCCAGCCGGCCCTGATCGCCGCCACCGTGCTGTTTGTAGTGGCTGCGGTCACCGACGCCCTGGACGGCTATCTGGCCCGGAAGTGGCAGGCCGTCAGCGTGTTCGGCCGCGTGATGGACCCGTTCGCCGACAAACTTCTGGTGCTGGGGACCGTGGTCATGCTGGTCACGCCGGGATTCGAGATCATCGCCGATGGCCAACCCGTGATGGCGGCTGGGTTTACGGGCTGGATGGTCGTGGTCATCCTTGGTCGGGAGTTGCTGGTCACATCGATCCGCGGGGTGTTCGAGGCTCGGGGGATTGATTTCTCAGCCTCAGCCTCAGGCAAGGCCAAGATGATCGTGCAGAGCGTGGCCATCCCGGGTTGCCTGCTGGTGGCCGGGCTTTGGGGCAGCCAGCGGCCGGAATGGGCCGGGGCGGTGGTGATGATCGCGGCCTGGGGCACTACGCTGGTGACCGCGGCATCGGCCGCTCCCTACATCAGCCGTGCGATGCGCGTGCGTGGCCTCAACCCGATACAGGAATCCCCGTGATTACCAAACCCGACGGCAACCTGCGATGGGTCACAACTTTTGGCCTTGGGCACATGCGGCCCTTCCCCGGCACATGGGGCTCGCTGCCGCCACTGGGGCTGGCGTTGCTGCTGTTGCTCGTGCTGCCCGATGGGGCGTACTGGATGCTGCTGCGGTTCGTGATGCTGCTGGTGGCCATCACGTTTACCATGGCGTGCGTGCTGCTGGGCGACAAGGCCGAGGCGCGGTTCGGCCGCAAGGACCCAAGCCAGGTCGTCGCCGACGAGACGGCGGGCATGGCCCTGTGCATGATGCTGATGCCTGCGGTGCTGCCGGGGTGGGGGGCGGCGGCGTCGCTGTTGATGGCGTTCGTGTTCTTC
>CAYGTM010000215.1:0-4555 GCA_964352795.1 uncultured Phycisphaera sp. | reverse complement strand
TGGGGTCGGTGGCGGCGAACTCCTCGCCCGTGCGCGGATTGCGCCAGAACGGGTCCACCAGTTTGCTATGCCGACGCACGGTAAAGGCGCCTAGCGGCGTGCCGTCATACTCGCCTAAACCAACGGGGAACGAACGCACATACACCCACTGGTCGCTCTCGTCGGGCGGGCCCAGATACACGTCCATGCGGAAGGCCGACTTGCTGACCACCGCGTGGAACGGCCCGCGCACGAGCTTGAGCTTCTGGCCCTTGTAGATGTTGTTGGGGTTGCTCATGCGATTCACCCGCTGGATGAGCAGGTATTCGGTCGCCACGCCCTCGCGCTGGGCGATCTTGGCCAGCGAATCGCCGCCCTGCACCTCGTACACCGTCGAGAACGGATCGCCCGGATACACGCGAGGCGAGAAGATCAGGTCCTCGTTAAGCGACGCCATGAGCCCGCGAATCCGAGCCCGATCGCCGGCCGTCGCCTTGTCATGCATCAACGCCTGGTTGTAGTGCTCTCGGGCGGCCAGCGGGTCGTTGACCTTCAGCGCCGCCTCGGCACGTTCCACCAGCGTGGCCACCGCCGCGCTGCCGGCCGCAGGCGGGACCGCCACCGGGTCGGCCGGCGCGGGTGTGGCCAGCACGCCGGGAGACCGCTCGGCTTGCAACGGCTGGGACGCCACCACCTCGCGGCCCTGCGGTTGGAGCGGAGGCACGCTCACCTGCCGGCTCTCGGCCTGGCCCGAACGCTCGGCATCGAGGGCCATGCGTTCGGTACCGGGCTCACGACGAGTTTCCGCAACGGCCTGGGCAAGTTCGGTAGTGGGCGTGGCCGTATCGCCGGCCTCGGCCTTCTCGCCACCGGGCAACAACACCCAGACCAACCCGCCGACGATGGCCAGCACGACCACGGCGGCCAGCACCTTGCGGCCCCCACCACCACGCCCGCGACGCCGCCGCCCGCGCGTGGCCCCGCCAAACCCGATCCCGCCTTGCGATGGCAAAGACATGCGACCTCCCTGCGTGCTGCGTGGCGGGCTCATTCCCACCACCACCTGATATCCGACTCCGTTCAGACTATTCCGACCCAGGCGACACCCCACGGCCTTGCGCCTCGAGCACCGCCGCGATGCGCGGGCCGTTGAACTCCAGCAGCCGACGCTCGGTCGCCAGCGCGTCCAGCCTGGCATCGTGCGGCTCGGTGGGCACGCGCGGGGTGAGTTGGGCCTCCAAGCCGAACCCCAACGCAAGCCCCGTTCGGCGGCGATCGACCAGGAGACGATCGTAGAACCCTGCCCCACGCCCCAGACGAAAACCACGAAGATCGAACGCCAGCGCCGGCACGATCACCACGTCGATGGTCTCGAGTGCCACGCCCGGAGCGCTCGGCGCCGGCTCGGGCACGCCAAGGTTTCCCTGCACCACGTCGGTCATGGCGTCCGTCAGGCGCGCGGGGGTAATGGTCCGGGCCGCCCAGTCCACGCGCGGGCCCGAGACCTCCACGCCCGCTTCCAGCAAACGCTCGATCAGCACACCCGTGCTCGCCTCGCCGGCCATCGACAGGTACACCATCACGCGCCGGGCCCGCGCCATGGGCGCCCACGCCAGCGCACGCTCGGCCAGGGCCTCGGCCTTGGCCCGCGCCTGATCAGAGGGCATGGCCTCCATCACGCGGCGCACCGAGGCGCGCAACGCCGACTTCTCGCGCGACAACTCGCTCCCGGGCCCGGCCTCTGGTGTCTCGTCCTGGCGCATGCGGCGTGGGGCCCCCAGCAACGGGGTGTGCGGGTCTGGCGTAAGAACGCTCACCCCAAGCCTATCGGAACACTTCGGGGGGGACCAACAGCCAACTTCGGGCGCACACGCCAAGCGACACGCAACCACCAACCGGCGACAGCAACCGACACGCGACGAGCACTGCTCGAGCGATGAGGCCGAACGATGGCAAAGAAAACCCCCGGCAGGCTCCTCCGCCCGTCGGGGGTCGTTCCCTCTCCTCCGGAGCAGGCCCACTCTCTCTCATGGGCCCACGCGGCAATACAACCGTAGCCTGCGATCATGCCGGATTTCTCGCCAGAATGGCGGGTTTTACGAATTCTTCATCGCGTGGAAAGGTGGGTAATCTGCCCGATTCACCAGATGAAACGCAGCCGCCCGAAGCCCGGCACCGGGATCCGGCCCCGCCGCTCGACGGCCGGGAAGTACACGAAGAACGCCCGGCCCAGCATGAGCTCGCTGGGCACGATTCCGGGCGGGGCCCCCAGCGGGGACACCCCGGGGCTGGGTTCCTCGAGAAGGCGGCTGTCCTGGCTGCTGGCCGAGTTGTCGCCGCACACGAAGTACTGCCCCGGGCCCAGGATGGCCAGATCCAGGCTCGGATGGCTGCCTCGAACCGGCAAGGTGGTGTCCCCCCGGGTGCTCTGGTAGTACAGGTCACGGTCCAGGGCGAGGCGGTGCAGCTTCACCGGGCCCACCAGCGCGATGGCTGGCTTGGCGGACTGGTAGGCGGTGTGGGCAGGCACGACCGGGGCTCGGGCGTCCAGAGGGCCCACGGCCAGCTCGAAACGCTCGACCGGGCCCCAGTCGAGCGTCGCGTAGGCAACCTTCTTGCCGCCCACGAACAGCCACAGCGCCTGGTCGGCGTGCCAGAACTCGACCTCGGTGACCTTGCCCGCAGGCGGCTGGGTGATCGGTGCCTCGTCCAGCAGCGTCCAGGCCCCGGCGTCGGGCGCATCCAGCGGCCTGATCTCGATCCGGGCCTTGCCATCTGACAGCATCGCGCGGAAGGCGTGCCCCCGGGCGTCGATCCGAAGGGCGAGACGCTCCAGACTCTGGCCCACCGGCTCCACGCCCATCCGCACGCGCACGTCGCCCACGCCGAAGGTCGGGGGCATCATCGGCCTCAGGCTGTCGCCCGCCCGGCGGTATCGCTCGTTGTAGGGGTAGTAATCGACGATGGGCCACGCATCGGTGTCCCACTCCAGCCGCGTCATACCCGGCAGCGTGTGCTCGGGCGCTACCCCGTCGAGCCCCTGCCAGCCGGTCAGGGCCTCGCCCTCGGGCGAGACGGCCCGCCACGGCGGCTTGTACCACACATACCCATCGCGCACGGGCGAGACCGGGGCCCGGGCCGTGTCGTGCACCGGCATCCACACGGCCCGCTGGGCCTCCTCGGGCTTGCGGGCGATGGCCCAACCGTCCATGGCCCAGGTGCCGCCCTCCTGGTCCAGGTCGGCGTCGCTGGGCTCGGTATCACCCCCGGGCAACGGCCGCGTGAAAATGTCGCCATCGACCACCGCCAGTTGCTCGCCGGGCAGGCCGGTCAGCCGCTTGATGTAGTTGACCGTGGGGTCGGTGGGGTTCTTGAACACCACCACGTCGAACCGCTTGGGCTCGAAGATGATCGGCAGGTACTTCAGGACCAGGATGCGATCGCCCGCCCGCAGCCGCTCGACCTCCTTGTCGATCTGGTACGCCGGGCTGCGGGCCGCCGAGATCCCGCTCTCGATGGCGGCCACCGGGTTGCTGGTGGTCATCGGGTCGTGCACGGTCACGCGGCTGACGGCCTGCGTCCCATCGACCCAAGGCCCCACCTGCCAGCGGGCCCCGGTCTGGTCGCTGACGAACTCCATGTGCTGGCCCAGCAGCGTGGGCGCCATCGACCCCGTAGGGATCACGAACGCCTCGATCACGAACGCCCGGAACACGAACGCCATAGCGAAGGCGATAATGATGCTGCTGAAGGTCTCGCGGATGGAGAAGCGGTTCGGATCCTTGTCCGCAGGCTTGGCAGGGGTGTTGGCCATGGCGACAGGGTAGGACAAGACGGCCGTTCGGCAGCCGAGGGTGTCACGGCCGGGGGTCTGAGCCGGGGGTCTGGGCCAAGGCTGGCGGCGTACGCTGGGGTATGGCTCGGCGATGCCTTCCGCTCGTGCTCTTCATGCTCTTCACGACCTGCCTTGCGGGCTGCGCGGGGCGTTCGGGTGCCGCGGGCCCGCCCGCCGCGGCGACCTTCGTGGTGCAAGCCCAGGACTATTCGCTCGCCTTCGAGGTTGCCCAGGCCGAGCTGCGCCGCCGGCGCTTCGAGCTCGAGCGCGTCGACTCTCAGGCGGGAGTGCTCGTCACCAGGCCGGCCGGGGGCGCGGGCATTCTGGCCCCTTGGACGCTTGGCCCCGGTGCCCGCATCGCCGAAGACACCCTCAACGCCCAGAGCCGGACCGTAGAGGTGCGATTCGAGGCCGCCGAAACCGTGGCCCAGCCGCCCAGCGGCACACCCGCCGCGCTTGCCGATCCCGATCCGCCCTTGCCACCGGGGCTGGCTCGGGGCTCGGTGGTCGTGAGCGTGCGCGTGCTCATCAGCCGTCGCGTGACGCCCACTCGCCGGCTTGAGCCCACGGGCATCCGCTACAGCAACTCGTCCATCAAGCCCGAACTGTTCCAGCGCGGGCTGGGCACCGGGTATCACGCGCCGCTTGACCTCGATGCGAGGGCCTCGGCCGCGCTGGCCCGATCCATCGAACGGCGACTGCGGGAGGGCTTACTCGATGGCGGAGGGGGCGGACGGGGGC
>CAYGTM010000214.1:0-4556 GCA_964352795.1 uncultured Phycisphaera sp. | reverse complement strand
GCTTCGGCGGGGGCGTGTCGAAGGGTGAAGCACGGCAGTGCGAGTTGGGGAAGCTCCAGCCGAGGATCTCGATGTCACCCGCGCCGGTGCGTAGGTTGTGTGATCCCCATGTGCCGCCCGGGCCGAGGAGCACGAGGCCTTTGATCTTTTCGGCCAGTTTCGGCAGCACCTTGGCGTCATGGTTGCCGGCGACGGCGATCATGGGAATGCCGTTGAGTTTCTTCGCCGCGTTCTGCAATGCGGCGTACACCTCGAAATAGGCACCGTCGTCGTCGATCACATCTCCGGTCAGCAGCACGGCGTCGACGCGCTCGTGGACGGCCAGGTCGATCAGCCTCTCGAACGCGCCGTATGGGCCGAGCGCACGCTCGTCGTGGCGCAACCCGTCCGGCAGGCTGGCGATGGGCCGGCCCAGGTGCAGATCCGCGGCGGCCAGGAAGGTCGCCTCAGCCATGCGCCGTCCTCGCCGCCCGGCGTCGCAGCGTGAAGGTGATGCACGCGCCGCCGAGGATCAGGCCCAGTGCGAGAGGCAACCATTGTTCTTCGCGTGCGATGAAGCCCAGCGCGTACATCGGCAGCACGGCGGCGATGGTGACGGCGGTCACGGCGCGGCCGGCTTTGGTCATCGGGCCCATCTTCAGCGCGTCGGGAACCATCGCATACAGCACATACGCCGGGAAGAACAAGCCGTAAGCGGACATGAACAGGCGGTAGACCACTTCCCAGGCGAGCATGTTGTCTGCCCATGGGATGGGGCCGGCGGGCAAGGCCCATGCGATGGCCCCCGCAGCGACGGCCAGCGACACACTCCCGATGATCCATTTGGGGTGTCGAAGGCCCTCCCGCATATGCACGCCCACGGTGAAGATGGATTGGATGGCCAGGTGCCCCAGCACCAGCCTCCAGCCGATCTCGTTCCCGCTGATGATCGCCGTCGAGTACAAGACCGTACACCCGATCATCACCACGAAGGGGCCGAGAAAACCGAAGGCAAAGGCGGCCTTGCCGCCAAGCCGGGAGGTTTCCATGCGGGCACGGAGGAACGTGGCGTCAAGATAGGGGCACAGCGCGAAGCCGAAGATGACAACTGGTGCGAGCATCAAGAGACTGCGTGAAAGGTTCGTGGCGTACGCAGGGTCGGTCAGGAGCGATTCGGTTCCGCCGCGGCTCCAGTACATGGCGGCCAGAACGGTGCTGGCGATCCACACGCCCGTGGCGATGAGCAGGGTGTGCCTGATCCGCACGAAGTACGCCAGCGGGTAGAGCACCAAGAAGACCAACAAGAACTGGCCCGACTTGGAGGGCCACCCGGCCGACGCAAAGGCGATCGACCCCACGACATAGAGATGGAACGCGACGGTGACCAGTGAGAAGATGGTGATGACCGACCGATGATACTGCCGTAGCCGTTTCGCCGCTTCGGCATCGCGCAGCACCGTGCCCATCGCCGCCGCCCCGATGGCGTTGGGGGTCAGGAACACGACCAACCCCCACCAGCCGAAGTCGCGCAACATGAGTGCTGGCAGGATCATGCCGATGACCCATGTCCATGAGGCGGCCAGATAGAAACCCCAGCCGAGAACGGCCAATGGCGGCGTGCGGGTTGGCGCGGATGGAGCGTGCGGCCCGGCCATGGGCGGTTACTTGAGCCGGCCGCGGCTGCGCTGGTGGGCCTTGGGGGTCACATGGAAGGTCGAGGTCGCCACGCCCACGCGCTTCACGCGGTCGCTGGGGCGGCGGATCTGCTGCACCACGTTCATCTTGATGGTCAGGTTGAACTCCCGACCCGCGGCGATGAGGGCTTCGATGTCTTCCTCGGGCTCGATCTGGTAGACCGCCGGGCCCAGGCACGGGCGCAGGAAGCGGTACTCGAGCTTCTTGCACACCACCGTCCAGTCGGCCCCGCACACCCGGAAGATGTACGAGCCGCCGGCGATCTCGGCGTTGCCCAGCAGGGCCGCACCGGCCATGGCGTTGTACCAGTTGCGGTTGAAGCGGCGGAACGGTACCACGGCCTCGAAGGTCTTGGCATCGATCATCTTCATCTTGATGCCGCTGAAGTAGGCTTGCGGAAGCCAGATGCGCGAGCAGACCCGGTGCCAGAAGTGGTTGCGGGTGCTCAGTTGGCTGATGAAGGCCTCGACCCGCTCCCACCTCGTGCGTTTGCGCTTCTTCCTGTCGGGCTGGCGCGGCTTCGTGCCGTCGGTGGGTTCGGCCTCTGGGGCCTTGCCCGCGTCGGTTTCGATTTCGGCGCGAGCGTCCTCGTCGGCCGGAATCTCGGCCTGCGGTAGGGGTTTGGACGCCGCCGTGTCGTTCACCGCGGGGGGCATGGACCGATGGTAGACCCTCAGACCGCCAGCGGTTCGCTCAGGCCCGGCCGGCCGGTTCGAGGGCGTACCAGCCCTTGCCGTTGGGTTTCACCCGCCTCCAAGGGTCGCCCGGCTCGTGGTCGAGCGCGAGGGTCCACCCCCGTTCGGCGGCCTCGCGCAGCAGCCAAGTCTTGGTGACCATGCTGGTGTAGGGCTCGACGTCGTACGCCAGGCTGTACGCCTTGCCCCCGTGCCAGGCCGTGGGCATCACGTCGGGCGTGAAGACCACCTGTCGGTTGTTGTCGTCAACAAACCATACGGCCTGCTGGCCCCAAGTGTGCCCGGGCACGAGGAACACCTTGATGCCCGGCACGATGGTCGTGGTCCGCCGCTCCCAAGGCAGGGAGGGGTGCTCGTCCTTATGCGGCACGCGGCCGGGCTCGAAGGGGCGGGGCGAGTCGTGGAGTTTCAGTTTGCTTTCGATGGGTGCCAGATGGTCGGCGTAGTAGGTGCGGGTCATTACTGAGTCGCCCGCGAGCGCGGTCTTCCACTCTTTCTCCTGCACATGCACGGTCGCGTTTGGGAAGGTCAGCTTCACCTGGCTGGCGTCGCCGCTGGCTTCCTTGGGGCCGGCCGTCCAGTCGGGGCTCTCGCCCGGGCGCAGGCGGCGGGTCAGCCCGCCGGCGTGGTCGAAGTGCAGGTGGCTGATGACGAGGTCGTCGATCTTCGCCGGGTCGCCGCCAGCCTCGGTCAGGGCGGCCTCGACGGTGCGGCCATCGAGCCCGAAGATGCCCGCCATCTTGGGGTCGAGCTTGTCGCCCGTGCCCGCCTCGATGATGACCTGCCGTGGGCGGCCCAGGATCGGATCGTTCTCGGTGCCCACCAGCCACAAGCAGTTGTGATGGAGCTCGACGCGGTGCTTCCCGTCGGGCTCGACCATGGTCTCCCACACCACGCGGGGGATGAGCCCGAACATACCCCCGGCGTCGAGCAGCAGGCGGCCGGCGCGGAGGAGGGTGCAGCGATATGTCATGGGGTTGGCAAGTGGGTTCGGAGTGGGCATGGTCGAGGCTAGACCCTGATCTAAGACGGGGTTGGAGCATCGGGGTTACACTGGCCCATGCGCCAACCCCTTGACTCCACCGCCGTCATGCGCCTCAACGAACGCCGGCAGATGGCCGTTCTGGCCGAACTCTCGGACGAGCACGAAGTGGTGCCCGCCGAGATGGGTGGGGGCGTGGTCGCCTTCATGGCCGGCACGCACTGGCTGTGCGGGGCCATCGGCTGCGGGCTCGAAACGCCGCTCACGGCCGAGGGTGTCCGATACATCATCGACTACGTTGCCAGCCGGGGCGGTCGACCTCGCATCGACCTGACCGACGCCAGCGGGAAGGACGCGTTCAAACTCGTGGCCGAGGCCGGGCTCGTGCTCGACCACGCCGAGCGCGTGCTCAAGCGAGACTTGCTCACGCCCATCGAGGCCCCCCCGGTGCCCGGGCTCACGATCGAGAAGCTCGACCCATACAAGAAAGACCAGGTGGAGCGTCATGCTCGCCATACCGTGGATGGGTTCATGCCCCCGGGCACGCCGGCCACCGACCCAGAGCTTCAAGCCGCCATCCGAAGCCTGACCCATCAAAGGTCCAGAGGGTTCTTGGCCACCCTCGACAGCGATCTGGCGGGCACCTGTGGCATGGAGGTGGTCGCCATCGACCAGGGGCCTGGCAAGGTCCCGATCCGGGTCGCCTCGCTGTGGGGCGCGGTCGTGGGCGAGCCCTACCGCCGCCTGGGTATCCAGCAAGCGCTCATTGCGCACAGGCTGGTGCAGGGGAAGCAGGAAGGCTGCTCCATCGCCGTCATCGAGTGCGAGCCGGGCATCCCCACCGAGCGCAATGCCGGACGGCTGGGCTTTGTGCCGGCGTACACGCGGTTGGCCTTCAAAGCGCCGACTTCGCGCGAGCAAGCAGAGGGTTCCCCCGAATCTATCGGCTGAGCCCGCGAAGGACCGATCGCGTGGTGCCGATACTTCCCGCGCGAGAATATCGCCACAGGAGAACCGAATGGCCCCGGACGTGTTCGTCGACGAAGCCCTACCTCGCCTCGACCTGGCCGCAAAGCACAGCAGGGCCAAGCCCGAAACGGTGACTCGGCTGCGGCATCCCGAGCGGTTCACCGAAGTCTCCATCCCGGTTCGCATGGACGACGGCTCGCGCGAGGTCTACACGGGATATCGCTGCCGCTACACCA
>CAYGTM010000213.1:0-4574 GCA_964352795.1 uncultured Phycisphaera sp. | reverse complement strand
CCCGGCCAGGCCTGCTCCTACAGCGCGCCGGGGGCCGAACGGTTGTTGGGCATGAGCGTCGATCGCGAGACGCCCGTGCGTCGCATCGACGCCGGCGCTTCGGTGGAGTTATTCCACGGTCGGCCGCCGGCGTGGGCCGACGTGCCCGACCTGCTCTTGCTGTTCACCAGCCCGAAGCGGTCGTTCGAGCCCATCGAAGTGCGTGAGGGTGCTTTCGAGAACTACGAGCCGCGTCGGAGCGCGGTGCCCGTTGGCTTCGACGCCGAGGGCGTGGACGCGTACGCGAGCAAGCTCGCCAAGCCCGCCATGCCAACCAAACCTGCCGATCCCAAGCCGCTGCCCGAGGGGCTCGAACCCGTGGACGTGGCGTGCCCGTACGCGCGGGGCGTGGGGCTGGCCGTCGATGATTCGGGCGTGCTGCACGCCGTGGCGTGGGCGGGCGACAGCGAGTCGGCGTCGTCGGCGGTGCGCGATCTTGTCGTTGCCTCGAGTTGGCTGCGCGACCACGCCGAACTGGTGGCGGTCATCATGGGGCGGCCGTTGTCGGGGCTGCCCAGCGTGCGGCACCTGGTGCTGCGCGAAGCGCGCGGGGCCTTGGGGCTGGCCCAGGGGGACTTGCGCGTGCATGTCGCGGTTGCCGGCGCGAGCGTGCTCGTTGATTTGAACTGATTCGTTCGGCGCGGAAGAAAGCCCGGGCTTGCACCCGGGCCTCGTTGTGCATTCCAGGTTGTTTCAGGCGGTCTTCTTCGACTCGACGCGCAGCTCGTCCAGGTTCATCTTGCCCTTGAGGTCTTCGGCGTCGATGAGGTACTTGTCGCCCTCGTGGTCGCGCTCGGGCAACTCGTAGAGAAGCTCGAGCATGAGGTCTTCCATGACGCCGCGCAGGGCGCGGGCGCCCGTGTCGCGCTTGAGGGCGCGCTGGGCGATCTCTTTCAGGGCGGCCTTGGTGAACTGGAGCTTGGCACCCTCGAGCTCGAAGAAGTGCTGGTACTGGCGGATCAGGGCGTTCTTGGGCTGGGTCAGCACGGTCATCATCACGTCGAGCGTGAGCGGCATGAGCGGGCTGATGATCGGCAGGCGGCCCACCAACTCGGGGATCATGCCGTACTCGATCACGTCCTCGGTCGTGGCCTGGGCCAGCAGCGCGCCGCTGCGCTCGCCGACCTGCGAGGCATCAGAGCCCGAACTGAACCCAATGCGGCTGCGGCCGATGCGGCGGCGGATGATGTCTTCGAGGCCCTGGAACGAACCACCGCAGATGAACAGGATGTTGCTGGTGTCGACCTGGATGTACTGCTGCTCGGGGTGCTTGCGGCCGCCCTGTGGGGGCACGTTGGCCACGGTGCCTTCGAGCATCTTGAGCAGGCTCTGCTGGACGCCCTCGCCCGACACGTCGCGCGTGATCGACACGTTCTGGCTGGTCTTGCCGATCTTATCGATCTCGTCGATGTAGATGATGCCGCGCTGGGCCGCATCCAGATCGAAGTCGGCGGCCTGAAGCAGCTTGAGCAGTAGGTTCTCGACGTCTTCACCGACGTAGCCGGCCTCGGTGAGAGTGGTGGCGTCGCCGATGGCGAAGGGCACCTTGAGCATGCGGGCCAGCGTGCGCGCCAGCAGGGTCTTGCCGCTGCCGGTGGGCCCGATCAACAGGATGTTGCTCTTGTCGAGCTCGACGGAAGTGTCGTTGCTCTCGAGGTGAAGCAGGCGCTTGTAGTGGGTATGCACGGCCACGGCCAGCGTCTTCTTGGCCTGGTCTTGACCGATGACGTACTGGTCGAGAAACTCGGAGATGGTGCGCGGCGTGGGCACCTCGCCCAGGGCGCTGCCCACCGCCGACACCTTGCGGCGCTCCTGGCGGAAGATGTTCAGGCACAGGTCGGTGCAGGGGTTGCAGATGTAGACCTGCCCGGGCCCCTCGACCATGGGCCCGACCTCGCGGCTGGACTTGCCGCAGAAGGAGCACGTGGTGACCCTCCGGCCCTTGAAGCCGTCGTCGGCGCCGCCCGGCTTGGTCTTGGTAAGGTCGTTGCCGCCGTCTCGGGTGTTTTTTGCCATGCTTTTCCCACTGCGTCACAGCCCGGGCCCCTCGCCCGTGCGTAGGACTGTATCGACGTGATTCGGCCGTGTCTGGATGCAAAAACGACGCATCCGGCGTGATTATGCCTACTTGAAAGGGGTCGAACCGGTTCCATCGCGCGAACCATGCCCGTCGGACTGCCTATCCCCCTGATCTGGGGTGGTCTGGGGCTGGCGGATCCTGGTGATCATCGCTTTTCGGACCTGCTCGTACTCCTCCTTGGACATTTCTCCCCGGGCCACCATCGCCCGCATGTGTTCCATCGTCGTAAAGCCGCCCGGTTCTTCGCCACTCTGGTCCATCATGCGTCGGCGGACCATCAGGAGCACGACGGTACCGATAACCACGACCACGATCAGCACGCCCACCCAAGCCAGGAACTGGCCGGTGTTGCCGCCGTCCTGATTCGCCTGAGCCAGGATGGCTACCCCCACGCGCTGGTCCCTCCGGATTCGATGAACGATCGGATCGGCTGGATCAGCCGGGGCATGACCGAGGTTTCGATGATCCGCTCGCCGCAGCGGCCAAGATCGGCAAACTCAAGTTTCGGCGTGGACACATCGTCCATCGGGCCGTGGCGGCGGACGGTCAGGTACACGCTGATGGGCTCGCCTTCGGTGGGGCGATCGGAGATGGTGGTGGGGCGGGTCTTGACCTCGAAATACGCTTCGCACCGGGTGGGGACTCCCTGCCCTCGCAGCGACACGCCGAGGATGGGCTGGGCATCAATCGGAGCGGCACCCATGTCCTCGACCAGGCCGGCAAGGGGGGAACCCCGCAGGAGCGACTCGAAGACGATGCGGTCATGGTCGCCGCTGGCCTCGATGTCGAAGCCAAAGAGGGTTTCATAGTAATCGATGTCGAGTGGGGAAATCCCGAGGTAGTAGGGAGCGAGTTCGAGGACGGCCTGGTGGAGGTGGTAGGCCTGCTCGAACGATTCGGGGTTGACGGCGCCGGCCCGCACGCAGTTGCCCCGGACGGCGACCCAGTGCTGGGGGGTAATGCCCGGTGCGGACTCGAGCGCGAGCTCGCCCTGGACGTGGCGGAAGGTCTGGAGGCCGGGGAACTCCTTGCGGAGGCGGTCGAAGAACTCGACGGTGACCTGGCGTGTGGCGTCGAGCTCGCTGTGGAAGGCGAGCTTGAGGTTGACGTACATGTCCGAGCAGAGGGCTTTGTAGCTTTCGATGGATTGGCTGTCGGTGGGCATGTGGGTCATTCCTTTGAGCCGACGCGCGGACGGGAGTCATCGGGCGATGTGGAAGGCCGCCTCGTGCTCTCGCGGGGGCAGGTCTTCGCGGTGTGCCCGGGCGATGCGACCTTGCATGGCCTGGGCGAGGGCGCCGAGGAAGGCCTCGACATCGTGGGGCTGGCCTTGGGCCTCGAGCCAGACGGTGCCGTCGGGCTCGTTGCGGACCAGCCCGGTGATGGGCATGGGCTCGGCGATGGACCGGGCGGTGGCGCGGAAGCCCACGCCCTGCACCGTGCCGAGATACCGCACCGCCGTTCGGATCGCCATGAGAAAGAGCGTATCCATGTTGGCTGCCTCGGGCAGGCGTCGGCGCGTGGCGAATGGCGTACCGTGGTGTGGGGCCATGCGTGACGGAGTGCCATGAGCGATCGCGGGGACATCGAGCGCGTGCTGGGGGCCACCGACATCGTGCGGGTGGTGCGCGAGCGGATCGACCTGCGCGAGAAGGGCCGCGAGTGGGTTGGGTTGTGCCCCTTCCACGATGATCGCTCGCCCTCCATGTTTGTGTCGCCCACGAAGCAGATCTTCAAGTGCTTCGCGTGCGGGGCGGGCGGCGATGCGTTGACCTTCGTCCAGAAGTACGACGGGGTGGAGTTTCCCCAGGCCCTCGAGCACCTGGCCGAAGCCGCCGGGGTGGAACTGACGCCCAGGGGCCGGCAGGCACCCAGCGGGCCGGGCCGGGGCGAGCGGGCGGCGGCCATCGATTCCAATGCCTTCGCCCAAGACTATTTCCGGCGGTCGTTCGTGGACCCCCAAGCCGGCAAGGCCGCCCGGGCGATGGTGCAGAAGCGGGGCATCTCGCCGGACATGCTCGAGGCGTTCGGCGTCGGGGCGGCCCCCGAGGGCTGGGACGGGCTGGTGCAGGCCGTGCTGCGGGCCAAGCGGCCGGTGGAGGCCTTCGCGGCGGCGCAGTTGGTGAAGGCGCGCGAGCAGGGCGGCGGGCACTACGACGTGTTCCGCCATCGGTTGATGTTCCCCATCCACGACCAAGGCGGGCGTGTGATCGCCTTCGGCGGGCGGCGATTGCGCGAGGACGACCCGGCCAAGTACCTCAACAGCCCCGAGAGCCCGGTGTTCAAGAAGTCTGGCGTGTTGTATGGGCTCTGGAAGGCCAATGCGGGCATCCGTCAGGCCGGCTTCTGCATCGTGACCGAGGGCTACACCGACACCATCGCGTGCCATCAGGCGGGGTTCACCAACACGGTGGCCACGCTGGGGACGGCGTTTACGGCCGAGCACGCGGCGTTG
>CAYGTM010000212.1:0-4588 GCA_964352795.1 uncultured Phycisphaera sp. | reverse complement strand
TCATGATCCCATGCCCGCCGCAGGCGAAAACCGAACCATCCTCCACGCCGACCTCGACGCGTTCTTCACCTCCGTCGAGCAGCGCGACAACCCCGAGCTGCGGGGCAAGCCCGTTCTCGTGGGCGGGGAAGGGCCTCGCGGCGTGGTCGCGGCGGCGAGTTATGAAGCAAGGAAGTTTGGCTGCCGCAGCGCGATGCCCGGGGCGGTGGCGCGGCGGCTGTGCCCGCAGGCGATCTTCGTCAAGGGCTCGTTCGAGAAGTACCGGGCGGCCAGCAACGCCGTGTTCGCCGTCTTCGAGACCATGACCCCGCTGGTCGAGCCGCTGAGCGTGGACGAGGCGTTCCTGGATGTCACCGGCAGCTTGCGATTGCTGGGAGATGGCGAGACAATCGCAAAGAAGATTCGCGAGGACGTCAAGCGCGAGACGCAACTGACCGTCAGCATCGGCGTGGCCCCCAACAAGCTCGTCGCCAAGATCGCCAGCGACCTGGACAAGCCCGATGGCCTGGTGGTCGTGCGCGCGGGCGAGGTCGAGGCGTTTCTCGCGCCGCTGGAGATTTCCAGGCTCTGGGGCGTGGGGGCCGTGGGCCAGGCCAAGCTCGAGCGGCTTGGCATCCGAACCTTCGGCGACGTGCGCCGGCTGGACATGAAGACGCTCAAGACCATGTTCGGCACGCTTGGCGAGAGTTTGTACAATCGCTGCCGGGGCATCGACGACAGGCCCGTGGTGACGCATCGCAAGGCCAAAAGCATCGGACACGAACGGACGTTTGGTGAGAATCTGACAAGCCTCGACCAATGCCACGCCCAGATCGTCGATCTGGCCGAGCGCGTGGCGTGGCGCTTGCGACGGGCCAACCGCGCGGCGGGGGCGCTCACGCTGAAGGTGCGCAACGGGGCGTTCAAGACCATCACGCGCCACCGCACGCTGACCGAGCCGACCTTCGACAGCACCGCCGTCGTGCGCGAGGCGTCGGCGTTGCTGGACGCGTGGGCGAAGAGGAGCTTCGAGCCCGTGCGCCTGCTGGGCGTGAGCGCGAGCCATCTGGCCACGCCCGAGGGGCCTGGGTTGTTCGATGAGAAGGAGCATACCAAATCGAGCCGGGTGGACGAGGCGGCCGACGCGATCCGGAGTAAGTTTGGCGATGGTGCGATCGCGCGGGCGAGCTCGCTGGAGCGGTGAGGATCAGGTTCGGGCTCGAAGTCGGATCGGGCCGCGGAGTTCATCCGGAGAGACCGGCGTGCCGCCTTGGGTGATCTCGATCGTGCCTTGGCGCGCGAGCCGACGGGCCGCGCGGCGAGCGCGTTCCATGAGTGGCCGCCAATCGTCCGGCCGCGCGACGCGGGCCGCCTCGCTGGGGCAGATCGAGGCTCGTGTGCCGCGACTGCTCAACAGGTCGAGAATGGCCGCTTCGAGTTTGGCGTCGAGCTCGCCGGGCTTCTCGCGGCGGCACAAGTCCGAGCAGTAGCGGACCTGATCCCAGGTGCGTTCCCACTTCTTTCGCCATGTGAACGAACGACCGCAGGTCTGGCACACCTTGGTGGGCTTGTCGTCCTCGGTCATGGGCTGACGGCTCGGGGGCGGGCCAGCGGGTTCACCCTCGGCGTCGGATCGCCATGCACGCGGATGCGTTGGGCGATGCGTGGCCAGGCGCGAAGGGCCATGCCATCGGGAAGCGCGTCCAGGATGCGATCCTGTTCGGCCTTTGGCATGCGCAAGGCTTCTTCGACGGGCATCTTGCCAAAGCGGCGCGCGGTGTAGGCGGCCATCGTGGCCCGCAGCGTGCGAGCGATGATCGTGCGGCTGGGCAGCACGCCCGCGCCGATGGACTCGATGGCCAGCGTGGCCTGGGTGCGGATGGCGTGGCGGCTCTTCTCGCGCTCCAGGCGGTACACGCCCTGGCAGTCGGCCACGGCGACGGTGGGCATGGCGTCGGGGTCGCGCTCATCGAAGCCCACGATGAGATTGCTGGGCTTGTGATCACGATTGTGCAGGCCGGCGGCCAGGATGCAGCCCACTTGCAGCCCCACCGCCCGCGCGAGGGCGTGCTGCCGGGCGATGGGCATCTCGCCACGCTTGGCGCGGTCGAGGCAGTGCAGCAGGCTCGAGCCTTGCAGCCGGCCCATGACCAGGCAATCTTCGCGTACGGAGTCATCCTTGCGGCTGAGCAAGGCGAGCATGGGCGCGCACGGGATGCCCTCGGCGGCCAGCAACGCCGCGCCGGCCCAGTGGCGATCGCCCGCGGCCATGCCCAGCCGGGCCCGGGCACGGCTCACGAGCCCGCGCGAACGGTAGAACTTGAGCACCACCTCTTGCCCGCGCAGCCTGGCGGCCAGCACGCGCACGCCGCCGTCTTCCTTCAGCAGCACCGCCGTCTGGGTCCAGGGCTCTTGGGCGAGCGCGGCGGCCCACGCCGGGCCATCGGCCTGGGCTCCATGCCGGCGGGCGGTGAAGATGGGAGATTGGGCCATCGGGCCCTAGTGTACGTTCGGGCCGTTTCCGGCTGCCGGATTTGCTTTTGCCCCATCAAGCGGGTGCCCAGGACACCGATGCCCATGCCGCCCACCCCGCCCACGCTCCCCAAGCCGCTCTCGGTGGCCATCATCTGCAAGAACAACGCCGGCACCATCGGCCGCACGCTGGAGAGCGTACATGGGCTGGGGCAAGAGATCGTCGCGGTCGATTCGGGCTCGACCGATGGCACGCTGGAGTTGCTCGAGGCCCACGGGGCCCGCATCATCCGCACCGAGTGGCTTGGATATGTGAAGACCAAGCAGTTCGCCCTCGAGCAATGTGCCCAGCCCTGGGTGCTCTCGCTCGACAGCGACGAATCGCTCGAACCGATGTTGCGGTCGGCCATCGATAGCCTCGATCTCGGGAGCGATGGCGGGCCCACGGGGTATCGCATGAACCGCAAGGTGTTCTACCGTGGGCGGTTCTTCGAGCATACATGGCAGCCCGAGTGGCGGCTGCGGCTGGTCCGGCGCGAGTCGTACCGCTGGCAGGGGCTGGACCCCCACGACGAACTCAAGGCCATCCACGCGGGCGAGCCCATCGCCGATCTGGCCGGCGACCTGCGGCACGACAGCTTCTCGAACTTTCCCGAGATGATGCGCAAGCATGTGGGCCACGCCGAACTGATGGCCAAAAGCCTGCACGCCGGGGGCCGGATCGCTCGCCCGAGGAATCTGGTTGTCTCGCCGATCATGGCCTTCGTGCGGCAGGCGTTCATCCATCGAGGCTATAAGGACGGGCGGCGGGGCTGGGCGGCCGCGGGCACGATGGCGGCGTACACGCTGATGAAGTACGTCTTCCTGCTGGAGATGCAGGACCGGGACCAGTCGCCATCGCGGAATGATTGATCGGGCGATTCCTCGCCTTCCACTCGGGTTGCATTCAACCGCGAGCACCCTCTTGCTCGATAGAGCCGTGGATCGATGTTCTTCCAGCGAGCGGCGCGGTCACGCTCCGGTGCGCTGGTGCTAGCATACATGCCCTCAGTGGGAGGGCGAGCAAGGCCCGCGGCCCACGCCGCATAGAGGAAACCAATGGCCAAGAAGACCACGAAGAAGGCTGGCGCGAGCGGCGCGACCACCCCCAAGCCCAGCAAGAAGACCACCAAGAAAACGGCGAAATCGACCGTGAAGAAGGCCGCCACCGCCGCGCCGGCCGCCAAGAAGACCACCAAGAAGTCGGCCAAGAAGACCACGACCAAGGTCGCCAAGGCCCCCGCCTCGAAGAAGACCACCAAGAAGACCATGCGCAAGACCACCGCCAAGGCCACGACCGGCCGCAGCAAGGTCACGCGCACCAAGGTCGCCGCCATCCCGGCGAGCTGAGTTCGACACGGATTTTCGGCCCCGACGCGTCCGCCGGTTCGCGCGTCACCAAGGGCCCACGCGCTTCGCCACGGACCGGCCACCGCCCATGCCCCTTCGGTTATGGGCAGCTCCCAGCCGCCGATGGTCCGGGGCGATCGCACCGATCGCCCCGGACCACGGGCTTGCGAGCCACACTCGGCAGGGCCCGCCGGCACAGGACCGAAGGGCCCCCGCCGGAGAGGAACGACCCCTGTCCCCGTCCAAGAAAACAAGCAAGAAGCCGTCCAAGAGCACCCCGGCCACGGGCCCGTCGCGCGATGATTCGTCCAAGCCGGCCGCCAAGCCCTCGGGGAAGCGGTCCGCTCAGAGCCAGAGCAAGCCCGATCGCGACGAGGCCATCTTCGACACCACCATCACCTTCGACGACTTCGACCTGGTCGAAGACGTGCTCATGGGCGTCGACGATGAGGGCTTCGTCAACCCGACGATGATCCAGGCGATGCTCATCCCCGTCGCCCTGACGGGCAAGGACGTGCTGGGCCAGGCCAAGACCGGCACGGGCAAGACCGCCGCCTTCGGGCTGCCGCTGCTCTCGCTGATCGATCCGGGCGACGCCTTCGCGGGCCTGGTGCTGGCCCCCACGCGCGAGCTCGCGCTCCAGATCACCGCCGAGTTGCAGACCCTGGGCAAGCACGCCGACCTCAAGGTGGTGGCCATCTACGGCGGCGACCCCATCGAGAAGCAGGCCAAGAAGCTTGCCCAGAAG
>CAYGTM010000211.1:0-4604 GCA_964352795.1 uncultured Phycisphaera sp. | reverse complement strand
CCACAAGGAGTGTGCGGCATTGATCGGAATCGATCGTGCCTGTTGGACGCCTGCCGGGCCTGGCCAATCCGCGGCCTCTGGCGGGCGTCGATGTCTTCTGTCCAAGTCTCTGTCGGATCAAGTCTCCGTCGCCTGCCAGTGGCTTGCGACGGGATGCAAGGGCCGCGGTTGCTCGAGTCTCGAAGTCCCCCCGTCCCACGAACATCTACGGCCCACGCCGGCCGGGGGGTTCGGCCAATGCCCCAAAACGGGCCCGGCCAGAGGTTTATCGGCCAGTTGAGGACTAATCCTCACCCGAATCGAAGACGCCGGGCATGACCTTGCGGATGCGTTCTCGGACGTAGGCGGTCACGTCCGATGGCGATTCCAGCGAGAGGGCCCGTCGGGCGATGCGGGCACATTCCTCTGCGGAAACGCTTCGCACCAGCCGCTTGACCTGCGGGATCGAGTACGACCCCACGGACAGGGTACGCACGCCCAGCCCGATCAGCAACACGGCAAAATCGAGTTCGGCGGCGGACTCGCCGCAGCACGAGACGGGGATCTGGCGAGATTTGGACCCCCGCATGACGTCCCGGATCAGGCGGAGGACGGCCGGGTGCATGGCGGTGAAGAGGTCGGCCACCCGCTCGTTGGTGCGGTCGACGGCAAGGGTGTACTGGACCAAGTCGTTGGTGCCGATGCTGAAGAAGGCGGCGTCGCGGGCGAAACTGGACGAGATCACGGCCGCAGCGGGCACCTCGACCATCATGCCCATCGGCACATCGCGGTCGAAGGCGACGCCCTCTTCGGCCAGGTCTTCCATCACATCGCGGACGATGGACTTGGCCTGGCGCAGTTCCTGCACCGTGGTGACGAGGGGGAACATGATCTTGAGCGGGCCGTGCGCGCTGGCCCGCAGGATGGCACGGAGCTGGCGCTTGAACATTGGCAGGTTGCTCAGGCAATACCTGATGGAGCGGTTGCCCAGGAAGGGGTTGCGCTCGGGCAACTCGAAGGTGTGCTGGGTGTACTTGTCAGCACCCAAGTCGACGGTGCGGATGACCAGTTCGCGGCCTTGCATCTGCTCGACGCAGCGGCGGTAGGCGTCATAGTGCTCTTCCTCGGAGGGTTCGGTGTCGCTGGTGAGGTAGAGGAACTCGGTGCGGTAGAGGCCGACACCCTCGCCGCCGACTTCGAGAACGTGGGCGATCTCGTCGGGAAACTCGATGTTGCCCAGGAGGCGAACGTGCTGGCCGTCGGTGGTGACGCTGGGCTCGGCGGCCTGCTCCTTCCAGACGGTCTGGCGCCGCTCCATGCGGGCCTGGCGCTCTTTGTAGCGGTCGAGTTGTTCGTCGTTGGGGTCGAGGATGACCACGCCTTCGAGGCCATCGACGATGATGGTCTGGTCTTCGATGGCGGCCCGGGCCACGCCTCGGAGGCCGACGACGGCGGGGATGTTCAGGGCCCGCGCAACGATGGCGGTGTGGCTGGTGCGGCCGCCGCGATCGGTCACGAAGGCCTGGACCAGTTCGCGGTTGAAGCCGGCGGCCTGGGAGGGCGTGAGGTCGTCTGCGACGACGACGGCGGGGTGCTTGAGCTCGTCGAGCGTGCGGTTGTGCTCGCCCATCAGGTGGCCCAGCACGCGGTTGCGGAGGTCTTCGAGGTCGTTGACCTTGGTGGTGAAGGCCGAGTCGCCCATTCTGGCGAAGCGCTGGGCCCAGTCGCCGAAGGTGGCCTCGACGGCGTGCTCGGCGGCCATGTGCTCGTTCTCGATGCGCTCGAAGATGGGATCGCGCAGCGAGGCATCTTGCAGCACGCCGATGTGGAACAGGAAGATCTTGGCGGCTTCGGAGCCCATCTCCTTTTCGGCGCGTTCCTTGACGGCTTGCAGGTCGAAGACGGATGATTCCAGGGCGGCCTTGGCGCGCGAGGCTTCTTCATCCGACCCGGCCGCCGGGGTGAAGCGGCGCACGACGCGACGGTCCTCGTCCTCCAACAGGAAGATGCGGCCGATGACCAGGCCGGGGGATACCGCGATACCTCGTAGAACCTCCATGATGGGTCGCGGGCTCCGGAAGGGTGTGTGGGGCTGGGTTGGGGCTACCGATAACCCGTCGATCCGCAAACGCCGAGAGTAGCCGAATCCGGCGAGGCGTGCCATGCGTATCGAGGTATGGCAGCCGATTGGCGTCGGGAATGCCCGGGCTGATTGGCGGGTTGGTTTGACATGGGGGCCCGGGCGGCCTCTGATACAGCAGTCAGGCCGGGGTGCCCCAAAGCGTTGGCCCTTGGCGGACCGATACCACAGGAAAGCCGATCTTTGCGAGCTGGGCCTCGTCTGGCCCCACGGCGCTTGGATCCAGCGGACGATGGACAACATGACGACTTTTTCCGGCCTGGTGGACCAACCACGGCGCGGGGATGTCCGGCTTCGGCCCGTTGCGGGCGATACCGTGCAGTTCCGCGATGACGACCCGATCTTGCCGCGTTCCCTTGTGGATCGCTTCGGCTTGAAGCCCGGCGTGCGCGTCGAGGCGAGGCTGAGCGATCGACAAGCCAGCGTGAGCCAGGGCGGCGGTCAGGGTGGCGGTCGAAACAACCGTAACAATCGCAATCGGCGTCCGATGAAGAATGGCGGCGGCGCAACGGCCCCGCTGGTCGATCGGCTGCTGAGCATCGAGGGGGTCGACCCCGAGGATGCGCCGCAACCGAGGCCCTTCGAGCAACTCACCACGATCGACCCGAACCCGCGGATGTGGCTCGAGTATCGCGGGTGCCCGGCCTCGTGCCGATTGGTGGACATGTTCTGCCCGATCGGCTTCGGGCAGCGCGCGATGGTGGTGAGCCCGCCGAAGGCCGGCAAGACCACGCTCTTGAAGGACATCGGGACCGCCATCCTGCGCAACCACCCCGAGACCGAACTTTTCGTGCTCCTGGTCGATGAGCGGCCCGAGGAAGTAACGGACTTCCGCCGTTCGCTGACCGGGCACGGGCCGGGCGACGCGGATAAGCCCTGGGACAGCTCGCGCGTGACGGTGCTGGCCTCGAGCGCCGATCACGACGCCGAGCGGCATATTCAGGTGGCCACGCTGACGATGGAGCGGTGCAAGCGGCTGGTGGAACTGGGCAAGGACGTGGTGATTATCCTCGACTCGCTGACGAGGCTCGGGCGGGCGTTCAACCGCTCACGCGAGTATTCCAGCAGCGGACGCACCATGAGCGGCGGCATTGACAGCAAGGCGCTGGAAGTGCCGCGGCAGATCTTCGGTGCCGCGAGGCAGACCGAGGAGGCCGGCTCGCTCACGATTATCGCCACGGCGCTCGTGGACACCGGTGGGCAGGGCGATCAGGTCATCTTCGAGGAGTTCAAGGGCAGCGGGAATATGGAGCTGATCCTCGACCGCAAGGTGGCCGAGCGTCGGCTGTTCCCGGCGATCAACCTGGCCGCCAGCGGGACGCGCAAGGAAGATCTGCTGATGCCCAAGCACGAGCTCGAAACGGTCAACGCGCTGCGGCGTCGGCTGCTCTCGATGCCCCCGCCCCAGCAGATCGAGCAGTTGCTCAGCGCGCTGAAGAGGTTCGAGAGCAACGAGGCCCTTATCGGGATGAACCGGGCCACGAGCCCGGCCTGAGCGAAACGCCATGGCGACGACGGGCCCCCTGGAGCTTGTGCCGCCGATCGACGGGCTCGACCTGCTGGTTGACGGTGGGGAGTTCGTGCTCGTCCGCGTGCGCGATCACCATGGGGAACGCATCCGCATCGGCATCCGTGACTCTGGGGTGCGACTGCTGCTGGCGGTGAGGCCTCGTCCGAATCGTACACGGTTTGTGGGTATCCTGGCGGTCGTCATCATGTTGGTGACGTCGGCGTTTTTTCTGCCGCTGAGCTTCGGATTGCCTCCGATGCTCGGGTTTGCGATGGCCGTGGCGGTGGGGCTGGTCGGGCTTGTCGTGGTGCTGATGGCCCAGCCGACGCGCGAGTATCGGTTCCATGATGATCTGCCCGGCGGTCTCGATCGCCCGCCGTTGATGGTGCTGGCCGAACGGGGAGGGCAGCAGTCGTGGTATGCGCTGCGCGATGAAGAGGGGCGGCTGTTCGGCGATGTGACGCGGCGGCTGGGCAGGTGGCGCGTGCGGGGCTTCGAGCCGCTCGATCCGCCGCCGCCGAGCGAGGAGCAGGCAGCGGCGGCCGCTGCAGCGGAAGTTTCCAACCTTGCCGGTCGGCTGTATGCGATGAGCGTCGCATTGGGAGAGGACGAGCCCGCGCCAAAGGGGCCCGCACCCGAGGTGTCGGTCACGATCGCGCGCGAGTATCTGAACTTCGCGTCGCTGGTGGGTGGGTTGATCTCCGGGCCAGTGGGCATTGCCCTGGCGCTCAATGGGCCCTGGAAACGGATGGAGTTCAAGCGGAGCGGTAGCGTGGTGGCCACGGGCTATCGTCTCGACGACGGCGGGGCGATGCGGTTGGAGGTGGCACCGGGGTTCGACATGGCCAGCGATGAACGGGGAAGGGGGGCAGGCCTCGAGCGGCGGCAGGAGGGGGCCGAGGCGGGCGTGCCGGGGCTGGCCAGCAACCTGGTCTTCGCCTGGCATCTGGCGATGCTGTCCGGACTGCCGGCTCT
>CAYGTM010000210.1:0-4633 GCA_964352795.1 uncultured Phycisphaera sp. | reverse complement strand
CTGCTGGCCAGCGGTCGCGCGCCGCTGACGTACCTCGACAACTTCAACGGCTCGGCAGGCGCCATCGCGGGCGTGTGCGACGCCACCGGCCGCATCTTCGGGCTCATGCCCCACCCCGACCGCTTCCTCGACTGGTCCCGCCACCCGCATTACACGCGCCTGGACAAGGACTCGATCAACGGCGAGCCCGCTCCGGGCCTGCGCCTGTTCATCAATGCGGTCGAAGCGGCAGCGGTTGCGGTGTAAGCGTTTAGTGCCATTGGGCGCGAGCGAGCCGCTTGAGGAACACCGAGCGATCCCGAACACGTTCCTGAGATCGTTGCAAAAAGATTGCTCGCTTCTCTAGCAAAAAAATCGATCCGTGGTAGGGTCCTAGAAGCGAGCAGCAAACACCGCCAAGCGTCTCGCGGGGAGGTTGACTCTCATGCATGTGCCATCTATTGCAGCCGTGGTATTCGCCACCGCCGTCGCCACGGCCCAGGCCCAGGTCGAGCCGAGCGGCTTGGACATCGTTGTCCAGGACGACACGCTCCTGCCGGGCCAGTCGACGACCGTCCGCCTCGAGGCCCGGTTCGATTCGACCCGCGATTATTGCGTCGCCGCCATCGGCACCTGGTTGGACTCGTCGACTGGAGCGGTAGGCCTAAGCGACATCCGGCTTGTCGGCGCTCTGGCCGGCCCGGGAACATCGGCAGGCGCGGCGACCGAACGCGGGGTCCGCGGCATCCTGGCGGGCCAGATCAACGGGCTGGCCGACATCTACGGCGACCCGAGCGACCCCATAGCGTTCTGGGAGGCGACCTATACCGCACCCCTCGACGTGGCCGCCGCGTTCGAAGTGGTGCTCGAGACGCGGACGTCCCGGTTCGAGGTATACCCATATAAGTACTCGGCCCGCACCGAGAGCCGGCTGGACGGGTTCCAGGACGATACGGCGACGATCCGCGTCATCCCGGCGCCCGTGAGCGGGGCTGTGCTTCTTGGCGTCATGATCGGCGGTCGCCGCCGGAGGAACGAGCATGCGTAAGACGATTGTGGTCCTCGCCGCGGTGCTGTCGATCGCATCGCAGTCGCGCGCCCAGACGCCAGTGGGCGGGACGATTGACACCGACACCACGTGGAACCTGATCGACAGCCCCTTCAGCGTGACCGAGAGCGTGCGCATCACCAACAACGCGACACTCACAATTGTGCCGGGCGTGGAGGTCGAGTTCGAGCCGGGGATGTTCCTGTCGGTCGATCGCGGCTCGCTGGTCGCGCGGGGGACCGCCGACGATCGCATCGAGTTCTTTCGGGGCCGGGGGTTGATGCTGCCCACCGGCGCGTCCGACGCGGTGCTCGACCCCGGCACAGGCGCGTACGTCTCGGGCACGGTGCTCGAGCATGTCACCATCCGGTACATCGATGCCGGCTTCGGCGCGGCCCTCGAGGTTGCCCTCAGCCAACCCCTGCTGCGCAACGTCCGCGTGCAGGACGTCACGGGCATGGGCGTGGAAGTTCTTGTGAACCAACTCGTCGACGTCCGGCTCGAGGATCTGACTGTCTTCACCACGACGCAGACCGGCCTGACCATCACCGGCGGTCGCTCGGCCACGCTCGAGCGGGTCCGCGTGGGCAACGTCGCCATCGCCGACCGTCAGGGAGCCGGCATGCGGCTGGAGATCAACGAGCGCCGCGACCCCACGCCCGCCGAGCCGGACATCGTGCTGATCGACTGCGAGGTGACCGATGTGTCGGCGCGGTGGGGCCTGTTCACCGAGGGCGGCTGGATCGAGACGCGGAACCTGGTCGTCGAAGATTGCGACGGCGAAGGGCTGGCTGCGAGCACACGGCGGTACGACTTTTCCGGCTGCCGCTACGACGGCAACGCGACGCACATCTCCATCCGATCCGGCTTGGGCACGCTGCGTTCGGGCGTGTTCCGCCGTGGGGGGCGCGTGCTCGTCACCGGGGCCGAGGTCACCGGCTGCCGCTTCGAGGACAACAACGGCCCCGCCCTCTCGGGTGCCACGGTCGTCCGCGACAACCTGTTCCTGAACAACCGATCCACCGGCGACGGCGGCGCGCTCGCGCTGGGCGGGTTCGTCGACCTCTTCGACAACCGCTTCGAGGGCAACAGCGCCGTGCGCGGCGGGGCCATCTTCGCCAACGCCAGCATCTTGTCGGCGGGCAACACCTTCGTGGGCAACAGCGCCCAGTTCGGCGGCGGGGCGTGGCTCGCCGCGGGTGTCCGCCGATCCATCCTGGGCGAGCCGGGCCGGCCGGACGTGTACCTGGACAACACCGCCACAGAGGCCGGCGGCGCGCTCTACGTCGTGGCCGACGAGGTCGACTTCGCCGCCAACGAGTTCGAGGGCAATCAGGCGGTCTTCGGCGGGGCCATCGCGGTCGATCCCTTAGGCTCGGCGCTCAACCTCAACCGGCCCGAGGGCGGCATCGGCAACCGTCTGGTGGGCAACGACGCCCTCTTCGGCAGCGACATCTACCTCGCCCGGCCCGACTCGGCCTTCCCCGCCGCCGACACCGACGCGCGCTGCGTCGACTGGGGCACGACCGACCCAGCCGACATCGCCGATCGCATCTACGACGCCGCCGATGAGCCGGGGCTGCCCGAGGTGCTCTTCCTGCCCATCGGCCCGTGCATGGCGTGCCCGGCCGATATCGACCGCGACGGCACCCTGACCGTCTTCGACTTCCTGGCCTTCCAGGACTTGTTCGACTCCGGCGACGCGCGGGCCGACCTGGACGGCGACGGAGAGCTGACCCTATTCGACTTCCTGGCGTTCCAGACGGCCTTCGACGCTGGATGTGCATAAACAAGACCGGATGGAGAACGTCGCCATGCGAATCACGACACTGCTCGCCACGACGCTGGCCACCGCGATCATCCCCATCGCCCTCGCCCAGGCGCCGTGCGCTGATCCCGGCGCCATCTGCCTGCGCGACCTGGACGGCACCACCGGCGTGCGCTTCGACGGCACCGACACCCTGGGCCAGGCCGGCCAGTCCGTGGCCTTCGCCGGCGACCTCAACGGCGACGGCATTGACGACCTTGCGGTAGGCGAGCCCGACGCCGATGGCGGGTCGGGGGCGGTCTATGTCGTGTACGGCACGGCCTCGCCCTTCGCCGCGCGAGAGCCGCTCGAATCGCTCCCCGATGGCGCGGGCACGCGCTTCACGCCCCCGCCGGGCGTTGTCGGCTTCGGATACCACCTCGCCCGCATCGGCGACCTGGACGGCGACGGCCACGACGACCTGGCCATCGGCTGCTTCGTCCTGGACGAGGGCGTCGGCCGGGCCTTCGTCCTCTTCGGGCGCGAGGGCGGTTTCCCGGCGCAGGTGAGCCTGGACGATCCGGGTATCCGCACGCTGTCGCTCGCGTCGGGCAGCCCGCTGAGCGTGGCGAGCATCGCCGTCGCTTCGGCGGGCGACTTCAACGACGACGGCCGCCCCGACCTGGCCCTGGGCGCCGCCAGCGCGGGTGCGGGCGGCGAGGCGTACGTTATCTGGGGCCGCGACGTGCCGGCTGGAGGCGAGCCCTTCCCCGGAGCGCTCACCCTGGGCTCGTGGCCCGCGTCGGTGGGGCTCACGCTCCGCGGCGGGCCGGGGCAATACGCGGGGTCGTCCCTGGCCGGCGCGCCGGTGGGCATGACCGCCGACGCCAACGGCGACGGCGTGGACGACCTGCTCATCGGCGCCCCGCGCACCGAGCCCGCTGGCCGCGACGGCGCCGGCCGGGTGTACCTGGTGTTTGGCTCGCCCGCGCACGGGTTGGGCGGCCCCTCGATCGATCTGCCCAGCATGCCCCTGGACACCGGCACGCGCTTCGACGCGCTCGAGGAACGCACGGGCATGTTCCCCGCGTTTTTAGGCGACCTCAACGGCGACGGCCGCGACGACTTCGGATTCTTCTCACCCGCCTACGGCCCCAGCGGCTCGATCGACGGGCGGGCCTGGATCCGCTTCGGCCGCACACTGGCCGACGGCTTCCTGCCCATCGAGCCCTTGTGGATTCCCGACGCCTCCCGGGGCGTGGTGATCGACGCCAACTTCGCCGACACCCGCTACTTCGGCTCCAGCGCGGCGGCCATCGGCGACTTCGACGGCGACGGCCTGGACGACGCCCTCATCGGTGCCGCGCTCACTTCCTACTACCCCCCATGGCTCATCGAGCCCGGCCGCGGCTTCATCCTCCGCGGCACGCGCTCGTGGCCGGCCAGCTTCGACCTGGGCTTGCGCCGCGACCTGTCCATCCCCATCGACGCCGACGTGCGGCGCCAGTACGCGGGCTGGTCCGTCGCCGGCCTGGGCGACCTCAACGGCGACGGCCTGCCCGACGTGGCCCTGGGCGGCCCGGGCGAGGGGGGCACCGGCGGGCTGCCGGGCGCGGCCTTCGTGGTCTTCGGCGGCACGATCCCGAGCGCGTGCCCGGCCGACATCGACCGCGACGGCGCGCTGACCGTCTTCGACTTCGTGGCCTTCCAGAACCTGTTCGACGCCGGCGACCCGCGGGCCGACCTGGACGGCGACGGCGAGTTGACCGTGTTCGATTTCCTTTCCTTCCAGACCGCGTTCGACGAGGGCTGCCCGTAGCGATAGGGACCAGCCACCGAGGCCTCGCCCGCCCCTTCAT
>CAYGTM010000209.1:0-4640 GCA_964352795.1 uncultured Phycisphaera sp. | reverse complement strand
GGCGTAAACACGAGCCGCCCCGTCAGCGCCTCGACGCGAACGCGCACGACACGCCCGTCGGCCAGTCGCACCGCCGTCGCCTGGCCGGCCATCGCCGACCCATCACTCAAGTACCACGCCAGCACCACCGGCTCTTGCGCCTCGCCGAACGCATCCGCGGGCGCTCCCTCTGCATCGTCCTCGGTAAACGCCCGGTCGAGCATCGAATCCCCGCCGGTCCCGGGCCTGTTGGCGGCAGCCTCGAACGCATCCAGTTCTTCCAGATCTCCCGTCCACAACCGCGTGCCCTTGGGCATCAATCGCGGCTGGTCGACGGTCGGCCACGTCGAGAGGTCTTCCATGTCTGCGGCCTGATCGCGGGCGCTGTCGCTTTGGGGGTCGGGCTGGCGAACCAGCACGAGGCGCAACTCTTGACCATCCTCACTTGGCAGCAGCACAAGCGCCACGGGCAAGCTACGACGCTGGGCCTCGCCACGCGCTGTGTTTGGTGCCAACTGGAGGATGCGTTCGGCCGTCGTCGCGCGCGCGGAAGCGGTATTGGTCAGCGCCACCGGCAACGCCAGCGAGGCAATCAGCACCAGCAGCCCCAAGGCCACCAGCACCTCCACGAGCGTGAAGCCCCGCCGACTGTGCATCCCAAAGACCATCCTTAATAGGCATCGCCTATGACTGTTGCGATCTCATGATCCCTTCAACTCAGCCGCCCGATGGGGGCGGAGCCAGGCCACCGCCGCCGCCCGCGCCCTCTTCGTCTTCGTCCCATGCGTGTAGGTCGTCGTCGGTGTCGGGCTCGCCGTCCTCGCCGTTGCTCGAGAGGTCGTAGTACCCCTCACGCCGGACGCCCTCGGGGTTGTATTCCCAGGGGTTCCCCCAGGGGTCGTTGGCCATGTTGTTGTCGATGGTCGCCGACCATTGCTCCTCGATCTCCGGGTCGGCCGTCGAGCTGCTCCAGAGTACCGAAAGCCCCTCGTCCTCGCTCGGGTAGCGGCCGTAGCGGCGGTTGAAGTCGAGCAGGCCGCCCTTGAGGGTGTTCAGGTCGATCTGGGCCTTGCTTACGTTGGCCTCGTCACGCCTCGACAGCAGCGCGAAGCCCACCAGCCCGCTCAAGAGCACGATGATGGCCAGCACGATCATGATCTCGATCAGCGAGAAGGCTTTCCGAGTCGTGGCCTTCCGAAGTCGGTTGCGGCGCTCCATCTTCTGTTGCATCGTCCGTCATCCTCCGGGCCCGGCCGTCCGGCCCGCCCCTGTGCCTCAGTTGTTCGCGTGCCGATCGGGCCGAGTGGCCCCAACGATTAGTTTACGCTTACTTACCGACCCGCGTAACGCCCACGGGCCCCAAAAATCGGCCCATGCAAAATCTTCACGTCACCCGACGTTGCTGAGTTCGAGCATCGGCAGAATCAGTCCGATAGCCACAAACGCCACGATCACCGCCAGCCCCAGCAGCACCAGCGGCCCCACCAACGCCACCGCGGTCGACAGCAGCCGCTCGACGCGGCCCTCGATTGTCTCGGCGATGGTCTCGAGCACCTCGGCCAGGTTATTGGCCGCCTCGCCTACCGAGATCATCTCCACCACGTCCTCGTCGAACAGCCCGCTCACGCCCAGGGGCCCCGCAAGGGGTTCCCCCGATCTCACCGCTTCGGCTGCGTCGGCCACGGCCTGCTTGAGCAGGGCATTGCCGGCCGCGTCCTCGGCGATGCGCATGGCCGCCAGCACCGGCACGCCGTTGGACAGCATCGTGCCGAACGTCCGGCAGAATCGGGCCACCGCGATGTTGCGCACCAACGGGCCCAGCACCGGGGCCTTGGTCTTGGCGATGGTGATGGCCCGGGCCACATCGGGCCGCTTGCTCAGCCGCCAGGCGACAACCGCCAGCACCCCGAGCACGAGGGCGGTCATGGGCCCCCTGGTGGTGACGGCGTCGCTGACGGCGAACAGCACGACCGTGATGGGCGGCTTGGGGTCGACCTGCTCGAGCACGTCGCCGAACATGGGCAGGAACACGCCGAAAATCAGCCCCAGCACGCCCACGCCAACCAAGACCAGCACCGCCGGGTAGGCCAAGGCTCCGAACAACTTGGCCCGCAGTTCGGCCTGGGCCTTGACCATCAACGCCAGGCGGACCAGAACCGGCTCCAGGCTGCCGCCCTTCTCCCCAGCGCGAACCATGGCGATGTGCGTCGGAGGGAACACGCCCTCCTGGGCGGCCATGGCGTCGGCCAGTTCTTCACCCCTGGACACCCCCTCGGCCAATCCCCGGAAAATCTCGGCCCGCCGCGGCTTGCTCTTGCCCCTGGCCAGCAACGTGATGGCCCGCATCAGCGGCACGCCCGCCCGCAGCAGGTCGGCCACCTGCTGGTAGGCCGTGGCCAACTGGCGGGGGCCAAGGCCTTTTTTTTGAAAGGAAGCCCGCGGCTTCTCGGCGAGCACCTCCACCGGCACGAGGCTCCGCTCGGCCAGCGCCCCAAGGATCGCCGCCTCGCTCGCGCCGGCCAGCTTGCCCGCAACGGCCTGCCCGTTGGCGTCGATGGCCTGATAGCGAAAGGTGGGCATGGGTCAGGATACGCGGCGCGGGAGGCGCTGGGCGTCGGGCACTGGGCATCGGGACAGAGACAACGGGCCCCTCGCTCACGAGGCTGTTGCGCGAGCGGACCGTGATTTCACGTTCTTACTTCCTGAGCTGCCCGAACCGCCACGGCTTCTCCGCCGCACGCACGCTTGAGATGCCGCTGAACCCCGAGACCTTCTCGGCCCGCTCGACCGACACGAACGCGTCGGGTGCCACGCGGGCGACCTTTTCCATGATGTCGGGCACGACCTTGCGGCGCACGGCCAGGAAGACGACCTCGACGGGCCCCTCGCGCGTAAAACCCCCACCGCCGCCCTCACCGTCGATCTTGGTCGTGTGGTAACCCTGCCGCCGCAGCCGTTCGGCCAGTAGCAACTCGGGCCTCGGATTGATCACCCGGATGACCCGCCAGCCGATGGCCAACCGCTGCTCGATCTCCATGCCGATGAGCGTGCCCACGGCGAAGCCCGCGCCGTAGGCGACGAGCGCGACGACGCTATCGATATACTGAATGGCCTTGCCCACGGCGATCATCCAGATCATGACCTCGAAGAAGCCCAGGAGCGCCGACAGATAGCGGTGCCCGTTCAGCACCATGATCATGCGGACGGTGCCGATGGGCACATCCAGCAATCGGGCGCAGAAGATCAGGATCAGGATGGGCCATTCGGGCATTGGGGCTGCACCTCCGTGAACCCCAATCGTCGCACCGGGCCCGGGACGATCAATGATGGGGCACGCGAATCACGGCAAGCTGTCGTAAAAGGCGTCCAGGTCGGCCTTGAGCCGTTCGAGCGAGGGGCCATGCACATACATCATGTGCCCCGCGGGGTAATACGCCATGTCGATCCGGCCGCGATACTCGGGGTCCAGCCGCAAACGATTGACCGTGGTCTCGGCGGCGAAGAACGGCGTGGCCAGGTCGTGGTGGCCCATGGCCACGAACACCCTCGTATACGGCTGGCGGTGCATCGCGTCGCGCAGCCGGTCGGCCACGCTGACGTACTGGTCGCGGCCCGACCCGCCGTAGTCCCACGGCCACACGCTGGTGAGGATTTCGTAGGGCAGGTCGCTCTGGTAGCCCAGGTCACTTCGCACATAGGCGTTCATGGCCTCGGTATAGTTGCTGCGGATGGCCTCGTACGAGGCGTCATAGCCATACCGATCGTCCACATGGTCGTCATCGATACCCAGGAAGCGGGCGTCCAGGCGGCCAACGGTCTTGCCGCGGATGCGCAGGAGTTCCTTGCTGAAGCGTGGCTGGCTGACGCGCAGGTTCGAGTCTTCGAGGTATTGCGGGCCCAGGCCGGTCAGCTCCGAGAGCGTCATCCGCACGCGGTTCCGCTCGGCCTCGCCCAAGCTCGCACCCTTGAGCAGCGCGGGGAAGTAGTCGTCGAGCGCGAATCGGCGGGCCTCGGCAATGGCGTCCTCCACCGGCCGGCTCTGCCACTTCTCGGGCAACGCCTCGTGGTAGTGCGCGGTCGCCGTGTAACTGGGCAAGAACATCACATACGGCAGGTCGTTGCCTTCGCCAAAGCGGATCGTCTGGAACTCGAGCACCGGGCTCACGAGCACCACACCGCTGACGGCGATGCCGTGGCGATCGTGCAGCCGCTGGGCCAGCCCCGCGGCCCGTGTGGTGCCATAACTCTCGCCCGCGATGATCTTCTTGCTGCCCCACCGGCCTTCCCTGGTCAGGTACAACCGGATGAAGTCGGCCACCGAATCCAGATCGCTCTCGAGCCCGTGGAACTGCTTCTCGCTGGCCTCGCCCTCGGCCCGTGAGAACCCGGTCGACACCGGATCGATGAACACGAAGTCGCTCTTGTCCATCAGGCTGTGGACGTTGGGAATCACGCCGTAGGGCGGCGGGCCGGGGTTGCCCACCTCGTCCTCGTATTGCACGCGGCGCGGGCCGAAGATGCCCAGGTGCAGCCAGACGCTTGAGGAACCTGGGCCGCCGTTGAAGCTGAAGGTGATCGGGCGATCGGCGGGATCGGGATAGGTCGGTTCCTGGCCGCCATCGTTCGCGCGATAGGCGATATAGAACAGGCTGGCCGTGGGC
>CAYGTM010000208.1:0-4676 GCA_964352795.1 uncultured Phycisphaera sp. | reverse complement strand
GTGCAGGGTGCCGGCGATCATGCGGACCATGTTGTAGAGGAAGCCGCTGCCCGTCACGGTGAGGCGGACGCGGTGGTCGGCGGTGCGCTGCACGGTGAGGTCGTAGATGGTGCGCACGGTGGTCAGGCGGTCGTGGTGCAGTTGGGTGAAGGCGGCGAAGTCGTGCTGGCCCACGAGGTGCTTGGCGGCCTGGGCCATGAGCGGCTCGTCGAGCGCGTGGTGGGTGTGGGTGACGTAGTGGCGGTCGAAGAGGGGGCGCTGGTGGTGGTCGTGGAATGTGTAGGTGTAGGCCTTGCGCTGGGCGTCGCCGATGGGGTTGAAGTCGGCGTGCGTGGGCTGGGCGTGGGTGATGAGCACGTCGTGGGGCAGGCGGCCGTTGACGGCGCGGACGAGGGCGTCGAGGCCGCGCTCGAGGGGCCAGCCGCCGGCGGAGCGGGGTGAGAGAGCGGAGGGGACCCCGCGCTCGCGCTTGGGGCTCGGATCGGAGGGGGGGTCGGTGCCGTCGGAGCAGCTGAAGGCGGCGGTCTGGCCCTTGGCGTGAACGCCGGCGTCGGTGCGGCTGGCGCCGGTGAGGACGATGGGCTCGCGCACGACCTGGCGGATGGCGTGCTCGACCACGGCCTGCACGGTGCGCAAGGCGACGCGGCCGGGCGGGGCGGGCAGGGACGGGTCGGCGTGGTGGACGGCCGAGCCGGTGGGGGATGGCTGGCCTTCGGTTGGGGCCGGGGGTTCCTGCTTCTGCCAGCCGCAGAACTCGGTGCCGTCGTAGGCAATGGTGAGTCGGTAGGTGGGCACTTGGGCAAGGGTACGTCGCGGAGGCGTGGGTCGAGGGTGCGGATGACCGGCTTGTGTTCGCCGATCGGTGTGGAATCTGGGGCCAGTGCTGGCCATGTGCTCGGGTTGTGCTGAAATCTGTTCCATCGCGGGCAATACGGGCGTCGGCGGGTCGTTCCCTTGGCAGTGGAGGCCGACCGATGGTGGTTCGGCGTAGCGTGGGCTGAATCCAGGACTTTCCAACCCAAGACGAGGAGATTCGAAGATGACCAGAACCATTCCTTTCGTGGCGGCGATCGTGGCCTGTCTGATGGCGGCGACGGCGAGCTTCGGCCAAGGCGGGCTGACCAACGACCGACCCGATCCGGCCGAGCTGGCAGCGCGTTGCGTGGCCCAGATGGAGCGGCTGACCGCTCGCACGGTGGACAACTTGGGCGACCTGACGGGTGCCACCGTTGGCGTGATCGCCCGCTTGGATGCGGCTGGCGCTTCGGATCGCCAGATCATCGCCGCGGGCAACCGTGGCAGCGACGCCGTGGGCGCCGCGGGCCGCGAGGGTGCCGGTCGCGTGACGCGCGTCGAGGAGCATTGCGTGCGCCTGCTGGTGCGTCTGGAAGCCGATCGGGCGCTGATCCAGCGTGTGCGGGCCGCGGCCGAAGGCTTCCGCGAGACCATCGGCAACGCGGTGCGTCGCGGCAACGGGGCGATTCGCCAGGCCGTGGCCGACGCGATCGGCTGATTCGGATTCGGATTCTCGACCTCTGTGAAAGTACCCCGCGCCTGGGGAGGGCGGGGTGTTTTTTATTGGACGGGCGTGCCGTAACGAGTGTGGGCCGATGTGGGATATGGTGGTATGGTGACCGGGTGAGCTGGCCAACTCACTCGTGGGCCAATATGAGGAGAGAGCGATGCTGAAGCTCGGCGGACTTGTTGTGATGGGCATGGCGATGGGCGCGTTGGGGCAGGAAAGCGCCATTATCGGCGGAACCCTGAACCCGAACCAGCTCGTCGAGATGAGCCGCACGAGCGGGTCGACGGTGTTCCGCGCGCCCGTGGGCGTGCAGCCGCAGGGGTTGGCGTACGACGCGGGCCGCAACACGCTGTACGCGGTGGACGCGGGGTTCAACTCGGTGTACACGATCAACCCCGACACGGGGGCCACGCTGCTGCTGGCGCCGGTGACGGGCGCGAGCAACGCGAACGGGCTGGCGTATGACGCGGGCCGCGACGTGATCTACGTGAGCGATAACAACAACAACCGGCTGTACACGGTCGACCCGGTGACGGGCGCGTCGGCAATCGTCGGCGTGCTGGTGGGGGCCAACGAGGTCGAGGGCCTGGCCTTCGACTGTGACACCGACACGCTGTACGGCGTGAGCGCGCTGACGCAGCGCATCGTGACCATCGACCCCGACACGGCCGAGGTGACCGTGCTGCCGCTGGTGCTGCCGACGCGCAACTGGCGAGGTCTGGCGTTCGACCGGGCCGAGCGGGCGCTGTACCTGAGCGTGGCAAGGAGCGGCAACTTCTACCGGGTGGATCTGGGCCGATTGGAACTGGTGGATCTAGGCTTGATTAGCCCCGCTTTCGCGGTGCAGGGGCTGGCGATCATGCAGGACCCGTGCACGGCCGAGTGCCCGGCTGACATCGACGGCGACGGCGAGCTGACGATCTTCGACTTCCTGGCGTTCCAGAACCTGTTCGATTCGGGCGATCTGGGGGCGGATTTCGATGGGGATGGGGAGCTGACGATCTTTGATTTCCTGGTGTTTCAGAATGAGTTTGATGCGGGGTGTGGGTAGAGTCGAGCGCAGAGCAGCTTAGTCTATTCAAGCCCTTGACTTTTGAACTTGTCCAGCAACATCGAGGCGAAGGCGCTATTAGCGAGGTGAGCAATGGAGCAAATACATGAAACTAACTTGTGGCCGCTGGCGATCGGCATTGTCGCTGCTTCGATGATTCTGGCAGCTCCGAAAGCTTATCAGCTTTATCGATGTCCGGTTTCGCAAGCGCCTCCGCCGTCGCAGGCTGTTGTAAATTTTCCACCCGCTATTCAACTCAGTGACGGACGCGTCTTGTTTGCTGGTACGCCTTCTGGTACAGACATGGCACCGGATATGTACGTTCCGATGTGGCATGTCCTTGATGAGAGCGGTGTGGCTAAGGTGGTCAAGACCGAAATTAGTAATGCTATCTTCGCCACAGGGCAGCCTTAAACCGTTAACTGCTCGGCGCAGTAGATGTGGAAGAGCCTCGACTGGAACGCCTACTCTTCTAGCCATGGATACTTTGTGGGACTACCTTGGCTTCACTTCGATTGCTGCCATCCTGCTGGCCGTAGTGGGGTACTTGATAAGAACACTAGTTGGACATCAACTACAAAGGAGTCTCGTTGCATTCGAGAACGAGCTTGCACGGTCATCGTCGCATGCCGATGCGAAGTTAAGGCATGCACTCTCAGAGTCATTGACAGCGGCGAATGTTCGCTATAGTGAGTTGCAGCGTCATCGGATGACATTATTGTTAGAGCTGCATCAGCTATTTATTGAAGCTCAAAGCGACGTGGCGACTTTAACAGATTCTATTCATTGGGGTGAGCCAGATTTTGACAGCTTGGCTCGCAGCGCTTCGGTGAAGGCACTTCAGTTCAAGAGCAAAGCACTGTTCAGTTCTCCTCTCTTTGACAACAAAACTCAAGAAGTTCTTCGTGAATGCCGCAAAAAACTGGAGGAGATCGTGACGCAAGCCACTCTCAACTACACCAGTTTCATTCGTGGCAAAGGAGACCCCATTTTGACTCAAGGCCATACCAAAAATGCTAAAATCAACGAAATGGTGCGCGTTGACTTGCAACAACTGAGGGAGCGGTTTGCGGGTCAAATCTCATTACTAGCTGGTGTCAAAGATGGCTTGACTACTCAGCCAATTTCTGGGCCAAACTAGTCGCTAGGCCGCACTCGCCTTCCTCGCGTTCATCACCCGCTCCGCATACCGATTCATCGAATCGCGCAACTGCTCGAAGCTGTCGAGCACATAGAGAATCGGCTGGTAGTGGTCGATCTCGAAGGGGGTTTCGCAGACGCGGTCCATGTCGAAGGGGCGGCGGTCGACGTGGGGGCTGTGCAGGGCGTGCTCGCTCTCGCCCAGGCTGCTGATGAGGCCGCTGCCGTAGAGCTTGGTCTTGCCTTCTTCCTTGATGAGCCCGAACTCGACGGTGAACCAGAAGAGGCGGCCCAGGCGTTCGATGTGGTAGGGGTCCTCGCAGTGCAGGGCGGCCTTGCCGTAGGTGCGCAGGAACTCGGCGAAGACGTCGTCGGCGTGCAGGGGGACGTGGCCGAAGATGTCGTGGAAGATGTCCGGCTCGGGCAGGTAGTGCATGAGGCGGCGCGGGCGGATGGTGATGGTGGTGGGGAACTCGCCGTTGGCCAGGCAGGCGAAGAAGGCCTTGGCGGGCAGGTAGCCCGGCACGGGGCGGCTCTGCCAGCCGGTGCGCTGGGCCAGGCGGGCGTTGATGGCGGCGACTTCGGGCACGGCGTCGCTGGGCAGGCCGATGGCGCGCATGCCGTCGAGGAAGACGGTGGAGGCTTGCTGATCGAGGGTCTTCATGCGTTCGGTGAAGAGGGTTCGCCAGACATCGTGGTTTTCGGCGGTGTAGCGGCCCATGTTCTGGGTGATGAAGTATTTGGAGGTGTCGATGTCGGCCGAGGCTTGGAAGGGGGCCTTATCGGCGGCGGCCTGGGCCTTTCTGGCCTCGTCGCTGTCGATGACGGTGCTGTATTCGATGTCCGAGCGCATGGTGGCCTCCGGCCTGGGGTGAGTTTCTATAAGGATGATACACGGGGTGTGGTGGGGGGGCCAAAGTGTCCGATAACGAATTATGCTCGTACGACCCTTATGACCCA